>JAJYNT010000117.1 GCA_021786215.1 Chloroflexota bacterium
CCTGGTCATCGTGAGCACCGGGGCGCAGGCCGTTGTCGCGCAGGCCCTGGCCTCCGTGGAGCGGGGTGGGACGGTGCTGTTCTTCGCTTCCACAGATCCTGGGGTCAGTACCTCGCTGTCCATCAACGACTTCTTCTGGCGGCGGGACACCACGCTGACCACCACCTACGCGGCGGCGCCCGAGGACTACCAGCTGGCATTAGATCTGATCGCGGCCGGCCGAGTACCGGTGGGCCAGATGATCACTCACCGTGTGGACATGGCCAACGCTGCACGAGGCTTCCAGATAGCAGCGGCTGGCCATGATTGCATCAAGGTGATCGTTCTGCCCCATGGGTAGGAGACCAATCCTGGTGGAAACGACTTGAGTTGTTGGCCCCCGAGAGCAAATGGCTGAGGCCGCTATTACCGCCACCTTGGTCCGGAGGAGCGCAGTAGCCTATGGACGAGACAGAAAGTGGAGCGGTCGACGATTCAGACGCCATCAATACCCTGCTAAGGCTGTTCGCCCAGGCCTCTTCTCGGCGAGAGTACCTGGATGCGGTCGTCGATCTGGTTCGACGTTGGAGCGGCGCCCGCTGCGTGGGTCTTCGTGTGTCGGACGGGGAAGGGAATATTCCCTACGAGTCCTACCTCGGATTCGATCGGGAGTTCTGGGAGTCGGAGAACTGGCTCTCGGTCCAGCGTGACTGCTGCATCTGCACCAGGGTTGTTCTGGGCCAGCCCGAGCCTCAGGACGAACTGTGCATGACTCCCAGGGGCTCCTTTCGGACCGATAACTCCATCGACTTCGTGCGCGGGCTTTCTCCTCGTGCGCAAGGGCGCTATCGCGGCTTCTGCATGCGACGCGGCTTCGCATCTCTTGCCGTCATTCCCGTCCGGTACCGTGACGAAACCGTGGGCGCATTTCACCTGGCGGACGAGCGCGAGGGCAGGATAGCTCCGTCGGCAGTTGAGTTCATTGAGTCGGTGTCACCCCTGATAGGCGAGGCCGTCCACCGTTTCCATCTGGAGGACGAGCTTCGGCGCAACAACGACGTCGAGGCGGTCCTCAATCGGCTGCTGCGGATGGCGATGGAGGATGTTCCTCTGGTTGATCTGCTCCGCGTCGCACTGGATCTGCTTCATTCCGTCCACTGGCTTCCCCTGCGTGAAGGCGGTGAAATCTTTCTGCGGGAAGAGGGCGTAGGTGGGCTTGCGGTTGAAGGGCGCCAGTATACGGTCCCGATTCGAGCTGCCGGGAAGCCGTTGGGAGAGATGGTGCTCCGTTTGGCAGACGATCAACCACTTCGGCGCAGGGATGAGGATTTCCTGTCCTCGGTGGCGAGCGTGGTCGCCGGGATTGTTGTTCGTCAGCGAACTCAAGAAGCCTTGAGAAGGAGCGAAGCTCGATTTCGCAGGCTGGCGGAGAACTCGCAGGACTTGATCTATCGGTATGAGCTCGGCCCTGTTCGGGGCTTCAGCTACCTTAGTCCGGCCGCCAGCTCTATCTTCGGCTACTCGCCGGAAGAGCTTTACGCCGAGCCCGACCTGCTCCGCAAGGCCGTTCATCCAGAAGATAAGCCCAAGCTGGAATCACTGCTATCCGGGGCGTCGGTCGATGGCATGCTCACCGTTCGCTGGCGCCATCCGTCCGGCCACGTGGTCTTCACCGAGTTGCGGGGTGTGCCGGTAGGGGAGAACGGCAGGGTGGTTGCCATCGAGGGGATCGCTCGGGACATCACGGAGCGGGAGCAGATGGCTCAGAAGGTTCTTCGGGCGGAGCGGCTGGAGATGGCCGGTCAAGTGGCCGGCCAGGTGGCCCACGACTTCAGCAACATGCTCTCACCGCTGGGAGGCTACCCGCAGTTGATCCGCAGGTTGCTCCCTCAGGAGCACCCCGCGGTCAAATACTGTGATGCCCTTCAGAAATCCGTCAAGCGGATGGCGGCCATCAACGAGGACCTCTTGACCCTGGGCCGGAGGGGACGGCTGACGCTGGAATCAGTGGACCTGAACCTCTTGGTCGAGCAGACAGTTCAGCAGATGTCGGAAACCTTGAATGGCGTGCAGGTGGAGCTTCACCTGGCCTCCAACCTGCCCGCCCTCCATGGACAGGGTGCCCAACTCTCCAGGGTGTTAGCGAATCTGCTGTCCAACGCCCGGGACGCGACCGCAGGGTCGGGACGTGTAACGGTCGATACCCGGATAGTGCGGGTCGATCGGCGTGTAGGTCGCTACGGCCAGGTAGAGCCGGGAGAATACGCCCTCCTTATGGTTGCCGATACCGGGACGGGCATCGAGCCGGAAATCCTGGATAGGGTGTTCGATCCTTTCTTCAGCACCAAACGTGCCGAGCGAGAGAGTGGCTCTGGCCTCGGGCTCAGCATAGTGCAGGCCATCGTCAGCGATCATGGAGGCTACGTCGACGTGGAGAGCGAAGTGGGGAAAGGCACTACCTTCAGTGTGTACCTTCCCCTGGGGCAGGCTCTCCTTTCAGTCGGCGATAGACCCCAGAGTTAGCAGCGTTCGACCGGTACGGGTCTTGCCTTGACAGTGGTAACGGCCTTGGATATCCTTTCCTCAGAGGCTGCGAACAAGAGGAGTAGGCGGGGACGAACCGACAGAGAGGAGCGGTCATCGGCTGGAAGCCGCTCCAGGCATCGCTCGCCGAAGGTCGCTTGGGAGCTGGTGCGTTGAGCTTCTGCAGCTAGACGTACCCGGGATGCGCCCGTTACAGCGGAAGAGGGTCGCCATCGGCGTCTGAAGCCGGTTCGACCGAACCGAGGTGGTACCACGAAGGCTCCTTCGTCCTTTGGATGAAGGGGCTATTTTGTTGTCAGTCGCGAGGCAGAATGATCAAGGATAGTTCTGAACTCTGAGTGGACACCCAGAACGCGGAACTCAGAACCGCTCCGGGGAGAGGTGCGTATATGACCGAGATATCGATGGCGGAGATGCCTAAGAGCTACGACCCCAAGCTGTACGAGGAGAGCTGGTATCGCTTCTGGGAGAGCCACGGCTACTTTCGGCCCGAGATCAACCCAGGGGGAAAACCGTTCACCATCATCATGCCGCCGCCCAACATAACCGGCGAGCTTCATGTGGGCCACGCCCTCACCGCCGCCATCGAGGACATTCTCATCCGATGGCACCGAATGATGGGGGACGCGGCTCTCTGGTTGCCGGGCGAGGATAGCGCTGCTATCGCGGCTCAGAACGTGGTGGAGCGAGAGTTGGCCAAGGAGGGGCTGAGTCGCCACGATCTGGGCAGGGAGCGTTTCCTGGAGCGAATGTGGGATTGGGCCAACAGGTACCGCCACATCATCGCCGATCAGCACAAGCGGCTTGCTGCCTCCTGTGACTGGACTCGCGAGCGGTTCACCATGGATCCGGGACCCTCCAAGGCGGTCCGTACCGCGTTTGTTCGATTGTACGATCGCGGCTTGATCTACAAGGGGAACCGAATCATCAACTGGTGCCCACGCTGCTCCACCGCGCTTTCGGACCTCGAGGTGGTGCACAGCGATGAGCAGGGTCAACTTACCTACGTCAAGTATCCCCTTGTCTCCAAGAAGGAGGGGGCAGAGCCGGAGCACCTGGTGGTGGCGACCACCCGACCCGAGACGATACTGGGAGACACGGCCATCGCGGTGAACCCGGATGATCCTCGATACAGGGATATGGTGGGTCGTGAGGCGGTGGTGCCCGAGATCGGGCGGGTGATCCCGATCGTGGCCGATGAGGCCGTGGACAAGGAGTTCGGCTCCGGTGCGGTGAAGGTGACCCCGGGCCACGACCCGACCGACTTCGAGATCGGACTGCGCCACGAGTTGCCCGTGGTGTCGGTGATTGGCACTGATGACCTGATGACCGATGCCGCGGGGAAGTACGCCGGCATGCCCAAGCTGGATGCGCGGAGGGCGCTGGTGGCCGAGTTGAAGCAGCGGGGGTTGATCCTGAAAGTGGAGCCGCTCCGGCATTCGGTCGGCCACTGCCAGCGGTGCGGGACGGTGGCCGAGCCGCTGGTGATGGAGCAGTGGTTCGTCAAGATCAAGCCGCTGGCGGAGCCCGCGACCGAGGCGGTCCGTGACGGACGCACCCGCATCATACCGGAGCGATTCAACAAGGTGTACTACAACTGGATGGACAACATCCGTGACTGGTGCATCTCGCGACAGCTCTGGTGGGGCCATCGGATACCGGTCTACTACTGCGACGCCTGCAACGAGATGATCGTCTCGGTGGAGGA
>JAJYNT010000421.1 GCA_021786215.1 Chloroflexota bacterium
CTGGATTCCCGTCACCCTGATCATCGCCGCAACAGGACGAACGACTGAAGTCGTTACCACAACCCTGTTTGCGCCTCACCCCTCACCCGCCCTCGCTTCGCTCGTGCGGCCTCTCCCAAGGGGAGAGGCGTTACCAGCCCCCCTATCCCCCCGGGGGAGGCGTGACGCTACGCTAGCTCGCGTCGCGGGGTGAGGGCTGGAGAGACTCAGCTTCCACCATCTGGATCCCCAACTCCTCCCACCGGGCGTTCAGTTCGGGAAGACGGCTGGTCAGCTCCGCGTATTCGGTGAGCAGAGGTTCTGACTTCTGGCGGTCGGCGAATAGATCGGGGGAGGCCAACAGCTGCTCCAGTTCGCCTATCCTCTCCTCGGTGGCGATGATCTCTTTCTCCACCGCCGCCAGCTCCTTCTGCAGTCTACGAGCGCTGAGCGCTGAGCGCTGAGTGCCGGGTGCCCGGCGCCCCCTCTCCCCTTGGGAGAGGGTCGGGGTGAGGGCTGTTGGGAGCTCTGTACTCCCTCTCCCCGTCTCCCCATCCCCTTGTCCCACCGCAGCCTGTTCCGCCGCCTTCTTCTCTCGGTAGTTGCTGTAGTTGCCGGGGTAGAGTGTGACCCTTTCCCCCTCGATCTCCACCACTTTGTTTGCCAGCTTGTCGATCAGGTAGCGGTCGTGGGATGCCAGCACCATGGAGCCGGGGTACTCCGACAGCGCTTCCTCCAGGGTCTCCCTGGCACCCACGTCCAGATGGTTGGTGGGCTCATCCAACAGCAGGACGTTCGAGCTGCGCAGCAGCATCCTGGCGAGAGCCAGACGGCTCCGCTCGCCGCCGCTCAGCACGGCGATCTGCTTGTAGACGTCGTCACCGCTGAAGAGGAAGCGACCCAACATGGTTCGAACGTCCTCCAGCGTCCAATCGCGAGGGGCGGCCGTGTAGAGCTCCTGAAGGACGGTGTTAGACTCCGTCAGGGTCTCCGACTGGTCCTGGGCGTAGTAGGTCCTCAGAACGTTGGCACCCAGGTAAACGATCCCCGCATCGGGTTTCTCGATGCCGGCGAGGAGACGAAGAAGCGTTGACTTGCCCGCACCGTTGGGACCCACCAACGCCACCCTGTCCCCCTTCTCCACCAGCAGGTCGCAGTCGCGGAATACCGTCTTGCTACCATAGCTCTTGCCGGTACCCTTCAGGTCGAAGACCTTGCGACCACTTGGAGTGGATGGTGGAAACCGGAACCTGATGGCCCGTGGTGCACCTGTGGGGGCCTCCACTTTCTCCATCTTGTCCAGCAACTTCTCACGGCTCTTGGTCTGGCTGGAACGCCGCTTGTCGGCCTGAAACCGGTCGATGAAAGCCTGCTGGCGTGCCAGGTAAAGCTGTTGCCGCTTGAAAGCCGCTTCCTGTTCCCTCTGCCTGCGAGTCCTTTCCTTTACATAAAAGCTGTAGTTACCCGAATACTCCGAGAGATGTCCCCGCTGAAGCTCCAGGGTTCGGCCGGTCACCAGGTCCAGGAAGTAGCGGTCGTGAGAGACGACCACCACCGCACCCCGGTATTGGCGCAGGTATCCTTCCAGCCACTCGGTGGCTCGCAAGTCGAGGTGGTTGGTGGGCTCGTCCAGCAGCAGCACGTCGGGGCGTTGCAGCAGCAATCTGGCCAGCGCGATGCGCATCTGCCATCCACCGCTGAAGTGCTCCACCCTCTTTCCGTAATCTTCCATGGTGAACCCGAGGCCGTGCAAGATCCTGCCGATCTCGGCCTCCATGGTGTAACCGCCCCGCCGCTCGAACTCACCGTGCAAATCGGCGTGGGTCTCCACCAGCCTCATCAGTTCCGCGGATTCGGCCTCGGCCTGGGCTATTTCCCCTTCCAACCGTCGCTGTTCGTCTTCCAGCGCGACCACATCCGCATAGAGGGAGAGCATCTCCTGGTGAAGGGTGCGGCCAGGCGTGATGCCGGCATCCTGAGGCAGGTAGGCGATGGTGCTGCCGGAGGCATGGTGAACTCGACCGGCATCCGGCTCCAGTTCGCCCAGGAGGATGCGGAGAAGGGTGGACTTGCCGGCGCCGTTGGGGCCCACGAGGGCTACCCGCTCGCCCGGTCTCAGCTCAAGACTGATCCCATCCAGGATCGTATCGCCGGCGAAGTACTTGGAGATGTTGTTGGCTTGCAGCATCACCTACTATTGTAGCAGGTTGGGGAGGGTGGTCATTGGTCCTTTCCGGTCTCGAAGTAGTCGTAGGCGACCTTGGCGACCCTGGAGATCGACTGCTCGGCGTCGTCGTAGTTGCCCAGGTCGCTGGTGAGAACCACCACAACGAACTGACTGTGCCGGCCATACACTATGCCCGCGTCGTGACACACCTGGGGAAGCTCTCCGCTCTTGTGGGCAACCTCCACATTGGGTGGAAGCAGCGTCGGGAGAAACGATTCCCGCTGTTTCTGACTCAACAGCCTGATGGCCTCTTTGGTGTAGCGAGGGTTCAGAAGCTTCCCGGTGGCCAGTTTCTCCATCAAGAGCCCCATCTCCCGGGCCGTCGTGGTGTTCTCGCCAGCCGGGCCACCCCAGTCCCGAGACATATCGCCGATCCGCAATCTGGTCTTCTCCAGTCCGTTGGCTTGTAGTGTCAGGTTCACGTTGTCCGTGCCCACCAGATTCAGCAGAGCGAGGGCTGCCACATTGTCGCTGACCCCGATCATGTAGTCGATCAGGTCGTGAACCTGGAACTCCTTCCCTATCTGGGCCTGCAGCACCCCTGAACCGCCGGCCCAATCCTTTTGCTGTAGCCGGATCGTCGTGTTCATGTCCGACATGCCAAGGCTCTGCTGACGAAGCAGCTCTATCAGGATTGGAACCTTGAAAAGGCTGGCCATGGGGATAACAACGTCCTCGTTCTCCTCCGCCATGGCGCCGGTGTTCAAGCTCTTGATATACACCCCGGCAGTGCCCACTGTTGGACTAATGGCATTCTCAACCAGGCTGCTGAGCTTGGGGTCAATCCAGCCGTCTTGTGCCTCTGTTATGACCGGCGTGGTCTGAAGGCCGCTGTCCGCCAAGGCTGCACTCTGGTGGAGTTCGGCACGCCGGGCACTTACAGACTCCCAGGCCGTGAAGGATACCCTGGCAGCCAGCAGCAGCAGCACGCCGTAGGCGACTATCCTCGCGATTGTGGGTGGCCCCAGCCGTATCTTACCGGCCTGGGACCTGGACGCGGAGCGAGGATGGTACGCCATAGCGTCACGGCTACCCCGAGTCGCCTCCGCGGCTGTCGACCGCTCCCTGGAGGAGCCGCTTCTCCGATCGCGGGCGGCCGAGCTCCCGAGTGGTTTTCCGGCAAGGTGGCCGGCTGATCCAGCCAGGGAGCTTCCGCTTCGGCTGACTCTCTGGCGGTTGGAAGCTCTCTTGTCCAAGAGAATTGGGTCCATGTGGTGAGAATATAGGGGAATGGTTGCCTCGCCTTATGGTAGCCTCTCCGGGCCTCTGCTAGCAAGAGGTTGAGGCGGGTGATTTGTATCGCGGTGGCATATCCTTTGCTCGGCTGAGCGAAGAAACCGGTACGCGCTCAGGTCGAGGAGGTGCGGGGCGTGGGGATCAGAGTGTTGACCCTGCTGGTGGTGTTGGCTGGCTTTCTGGTATGGATGGGATCCAGGAGACCCGCCTGGTTGACCCATCCGATACTGGCTCTCTCGGTTGAGGCGAAGCGGGGGGCGGAGTTGGGAGCCATTCGCTGGAGTGGAGGCTTGCTTCGTGGCATGGGGGCGATTGAAACCGCGCCCCGAGCGGAGATGGATGCAATGCTGGCTCACCGGGTCTTCTACGCGGTGCTGGATCAGCTTCAGTCTGCTGCCGTCGATGTCAGGGTTATGATGATTGGGGGAGTCATTCATCTGGAAGGCAGTGTCACCAGCGCCGAGGCGAGGGACGAGGCGGAGCGCGTGGCGAGACAGGTCAGCGGTGCGCGGGTGGTGGCAGACGACCTGCGGGTGGTGTGACGGCCCGAGTACTGGGTGCTCCCTCTCCCTATGGGAGAGGGTCGGGGTGAGGGTACCCTCGGGGGGTCGGGGTGGGGGGCTGGATGCTCCCTCACCCCGCGATTGAGTACTAGCTTGAGGATGGGATGGTGCTCTTATACTCCCCGTCCAAACGGCCAACGCTGTACCCCGTGGCGTCTTGCAGTGCCGAGTCGAAGCTCTCTCCTGCTGCGACCTTCTGCAGGGTCTGAATCAG
>JAJYNT010000330.1 GCA_021786215.1 Chloroflexota bacterium
GTCGGTGCTCGGCTTTTATCTGCTTAGGAGCGTGGACTGGTTCTATCTCAAGGTGATCCAGACGGGAATGCGGGATGAGATGGTCCTGCTGTCGGAGCGGCTGGGTCCCGACCTGGCCTCCGGGAATCGAGATGCGGTCCGTCGCTACCTGGATCAGATCGAAGGTAATGTCGTGGTTCGTGTCCTGGTGGCGGACGACTCGGGGACGATCGTTGGCTCCACGGAGCCGGATGAGTCCGGATTGGTGGGGCAGTCTGGCATCGCCTACGGGTTGGGCATGGTCTTGCAAGACCGAATCGAGACGGTTTCCCCGGGGGTCAATCATCCGACGTCCGACGTGGTCTCGATATTGGCTCCCATCAAGTGGAATGGCGAGAAGGTGGGGTCGATTCGCCTCAGCCACCAGATGGGAGACCTGTATAGCCAGCTCTGGGACCTGACGACCACCATACTGATCGGCCTGACTATCGCGGGGAGCGTGAGTCTGCTGCTGTCGATAGTGCTGGCTCAGAGTCTCAGCGCGCCCGCCCGCAGGTTGGCCGCTGCCGCACGGGCAATCAGTGCGGGGCGGCTGGACTATCGGGTCAATCCCAGCGGCAACGACGAGATTCGGGAGGCCGGAAGGGCCTTCGATGCGCTGGCCGAGCGACTGAAGGAAATGGAATGGGCGCGCCAGCAGCTGCTGGGTGACGTGGCCCACGATCTCCACTCCTCGATCACAGGTGTCGGCATGGCGACGGAGGCGCTTCAGCGGGGGGCTATCGACGATCCGACTCTGCGACCGCTGTTGTTGGATGGTCTGGCCAGCCACAGTCTACGCTTACATCGAATGGCCGACGATCTGTTGCAAACGGCAAGGCTGGAGGCTGGCCGGCTGCAGCTACATCGGACCAAGCTCAGTCCGACCGCTCTTCTACGATCGATTGCCGCGGAGTTTACCGCGGAGGCAGCACAGGTGGGCGTTACCGTCGAGCTTGAGACGGGGGCCGAACTGCCGGCACTGCGGGCCGACGGCGAGCGGCTGGCGCAGGCTCTGGGTAATCTGGTGGAGAACGCGATTCGGCACACACCGGAAGGGAAGAAGGTGATCCTGGGAGGGTCGGTGCGGGGTGATGAGTGTCTTCTTCTGGTGAGGGACGAAGGGCCCGGGATATCTGAGCAAGAGATGCGCAAACTGTTCGATCGCTTCAACAGGTTCAGCGAGGGGCGGCCTGGCAGGCTCGGCTTCGGCTTATCCATCGCAAAGGGGCTGGTTGAAGCCCACGGTGGCCGAATCGAAGTGGTGAGCCAACCGGCTAATGGGGCTGCCTTTACAATAGTGCTGCCGATTGACGCCGAGGAAGCATCCGGAGACCAGGGGCGGAGCTGATCCTGGCTGGCTAAAGTGCGCCGTTCCTTAAGCCGCAGACGTAGCACGGGGTTCATCCCCCCGCCGTACGGCTATCCGGCCGTCTCGATCAGTTTGAGAGTTGCTTCCAGCGACTCCAATGTAAGGCGAGTTCTGGCGATCCATGAGCCGAGCGGTCTCGATCTCTCCTCCAGCCAGGCCTCAAGGGAGCAAGCCCGGGCGATCTCGTCCTGGAAGTAATCCGGGGTCTCGAACTCCAGCCCTTCTGTCTCGACAAAGCCCACTGTTGTGCCCCCTTCCATCAGCCTGACAAGGGCCGGCCACTCCGCGTCGGTGGCGTTGGTCGGGGCCGTGGAGCTGGCCAAGAGCAGCCTTGCACCCCGGCTGGAGACTCCGCAGGAGCCAGCGCTAACGTCCACCTGCTGGCCAAACCAGAGAGAGAAGGCGTGGTTGGTGATGGTCTCCGTATCGCGCTGGACCCGGGGATGGGTGGCGAAGGCCCTTTCGGTCCGGCCCAGGATCAGGTAGTCGTACTGGGGGATGGACCCAACCACCGAGAGCAGTTCCTCGGGGTAGCACCCAATCCAGTGGAGGATTCGGTCGAAGTCGCAGTAGTGCAGCTGCTTCGCGCCGGTCTCCAAGCCGAGTCGGAGCGCGTGGCGGCGCCCGACGCCGATGCTGCCGTTGCTGGCCTCCAGTGGCTGCACGATCGCCCCGTTGAGCAGTTTCAGCAACAGTGGTGAGGTGGTGGAGGTAGGCACCACCGCTATAGCCTCGTACAGCTCGCTCAAGGCAGCCCATCGTCGCCGTGTGGCTTCCACCATTCGGCCTTCCGGATCGTGAAGGGTTGTCACCAGAGCAACCATAGGGACCGGCACCTCTCCTCGGGATGTGGGGACGACAATTCTGTCGCTCACAGAGTAGCTGCTCCGCGGTATGGATGCAACCAGGGGCGGAGGGAGTGGGGCTCGTCGCGACAAAGTGTGAAACAGCCTCGGCCCTTAAGGGCCGGGCTAACCACGTTAGCGTGGTCGTAGTTAGCCCGGCCGTTCACGGCCGAGACATCATGCAGAACCGCGATGAGCCCGGATTGGGGGTGAGGAGAAACTCAGGCCACCCAGCTGGTCTTGCGGGCGGACTGCCGGCTGGAGGCATCAGCTCCGACTACCTGGGACAGCTTCGCCACGGTCTCGTGGTCGGCTTGTACTCCCTCGACCTCTGCCAGAAGGAGGAAACCGAGCACCGTCCGTGGCCCGAGGCGCAGGGCTTTGCGATATAGGAACTCCCAGTCCAGAGGCACGTTGCGCATCACCGAAATGGCATCGCGCCAGTGCCGCCAGTGGGTATTGGCTGCATGAGTGTCGCGCAAGGCGAAGACCTTCATCAACATCAGGACCTCCGGCGGCACCACGGGGAGGGTCCTTCCCCGATACTCCATCGACCTGGCCCTGTGAAGGATCTCGTCGTCGACGGTGATGTTCCCCTCGGATCTGAAAATGATGTCGATCATCACGTCGTGCTTGAAGGCCTTGTACAGCCACTCGGGGAATGTTACCTCGGTTTCGAAGCCAGCTTGAGACAGGACGTCCAATGCGCGTCGGGCGTCGGCCGGCCTTACGAACAGATCGATGTCGTGGGTTGTTCGTCGCTTCCCGTAGGTCTTGGCAGCCAGACCACCGGCTATGAGAAATGGGATATTGGCTGCCTTCAGCAGGTCAACTACCTGTCGCAGCACTCGGACGAAGATCCAGCTTCTCGAGGTAGGGCGCTCGCTACTCATTTAACGCCTCAAGGGAGACTCGGGCACCTGGCAACTCGTACAGATGGTAGGTGACCACCAGGGTCTGAGCTACATTGAAGACCGGGACGCCGGCCTTGGTATGGCCGAAGACCGACCCGTAGTGGCTGTGGCCGTGAAACACGACGTCCGCACCGAAGTTGTCGATCGGCCTGGCGAGCTCCGAGTTGCCCAGGAAGGGGTACAGCTCCAGTGGCTCGCCCGTCAGGGTATCGCGAATCGGGGCATAGTGGAGGACCACCACTCGACGATCGGTGTGGAGCTGGGAGATCGCACGCTCCAGCTTCTCCACTTCCACTATGCCCTCCAGCACGAAGTCTTTGATTGCCTGCTCCCCAAAACCGGTCAGCAGATATCGCCCGAATCCCCCCGCAAAGCCCTTCGTACCCGCGAAGCCGATCTTCTCCCCTCCGACGTTCAGTTCGACGGCATCGCCATCCAGCACATACAGGCCGCTGGACTTCAGGAGATCGAAGATCTGATCCTGCTGCTGGTGCTCGTAGTCGTGGTTTCCTAGAACGGCGATGGTAGGGACGCTGACGGTCCTCAGCTCTCGAAGCAGTTCTTTGGCCTCGATCAGCTGGCCACTGGCGGTGAGGTCGCCTGCCAGAACCAGGGCCCCGGCCCGATCGTTCAGGTCGCGGAACACCTCGGCCAGTTGCCCCCTCATGTGCTCATGGCAATGGATGTCCGCGACGGCCGCAATGGTGGGCATTACTCCTGTCCTCAACTGGCCCCGGTTCGGGCAGATCAAGAGGATGCAAGCAACTGACGTGCCAGGGGTAGAATTCCATACCTGTTCCCCCCTTCAGCAGGAGGTAGACCCGGTGACGGGATTATTAGCCAGCAGGTGAACCGCCTTCGTTGGACAGAGAGACCGCTAGCTAGTATCCTGTGGCACGTCCCTGTCGCTGTCCGCGGACCCTTATCGGCCGACGCCGCGCCCGCGAGGGCACTATCTGATCGCGACGGACAGCCGGGTCGGAAACAGTGGTCGCTCGGCCAAGCTCTTGATCATTTTCCACAATGGCAACGGGCCGACCACCTCATGCCTCTTTTCTTC
>JAJYNT010000436.1 GCA_021786215.1 Chloroflexota bacterium
ATGGAACAAATCGCGCACCCCTTCGATGGTCTCTATGAACTCCGGCCCTACTTTATGGAGAGGACCGGCCTGCAAGAGGTTACCTGCCAGATCGCGGAGTGGCCTGACCCAGAGAAAGAGGGCAACAACGATCGCGCTTAGCCCGAGCAGCCCGAGGATAACAGGCCGCAGCCACCACCACGCGGGGATGTCTAGGATCCCCACGATAAGCAGTGAGACGATGGCCTCCACAATCAGGATCGCAGTGGTTGCAGCCGAGGAGCGAGAAAAATCGGCGCAAGCTGTGCTGCGCAGAACGTAGTTCTGGGCATATATGCCCGCCGGGATCGGCAGGGTCATCTCCCCCACAGCATAGGACAGCACCGACTGTCGCCAGGTGGCACTGATCCCCTCTTTCATTAAATAGCGATGGAATTGCACCCATTTCACCACAAGGTAGCCTATTGCCAGGGCGAACGTAATGGCCATGGTTGTTAGCGACAACCGGGTGATGCGGTCCATGACAAGCGAGATGTTGGAGAGGCTGAAGACAAAAGCAAGAAGAGCGGCGCTCAGCAGCACCGGTATCACGATCCTTGGTTTGAGCAAGCGCTTCCACATCTTCGTGTTGGGCCTCCCTTGGGAGGCCATGGTCGCAGGTTGCGTTCCGCAACGAGTGCGGTTGTTAGTCAGGCTGCGGCGACTTGGAGGCCTCCCGGCCGGCGCCATTTGGAATCGTGGGGTAACCGTCACATCCGGTGGGGGTTGGTCCCTAAATATGCCGTGGAACAGAGCGAGAACGTATGCGACGAAGCTCAGGTAGTGAATCGTGCGCCGCCGTCCAGGGCCCTTTCTGCTTCCCGCCGTCGTTTCCGCTCGGAGGCGACGACTGCCACCACGTCGGTGTTCATCGCTCTGAACTTTCGTTTGAACTCTCGCATGGTGGTCTCAATCCCCATTTCACGATCCGCGAGTCCGCAGGCGCGGCATGGGCGCGGCGACCGGCGCCTGGAAGAAGCCAGAAGAGCTGCGCGGCTGGTCGAACTGACTCGGAAGCTGGGGGGGTGCTGTCTATGCGCTCTGTGTCGAGCTATTGTTAGCCTGAGCAGGTTGAGGGCCGTTGATGATGCCGGCCCAGAACGCAACGGATGCCAGGCCAGCCACGAGGGCCACCGCCCAGCGGGCTGGGCTGTTGTCTCTGTTAACTCTTGCCATCTATGACTCCTTGCTACTGTAGCAAGTCAATTGATACGATTACCTACAGTCGAGATTCTATGAGACAAACCTTGAAAACTGCTTGGAATGTGGGGTGGATTCTCCAAGCGATCTCCAAGCCGAGAGCGCCAAAATGCTGGGGTGAGGTGAGACTCGGTTGAAGCTGCTGTTGGTGGAGGACGATCCTAGAGTGGCTCGGGTGGTGGAGAGAGCGCTGCGCGAGTCAGGCTACAAGGTCGATCTGGCGCGGGATGGGTCGCAAGGGCTGGCTCTTGCCCAGACCGAGCAGTACGATCTCATCCTGCTAGATCTGCTGCTGCCGGAAATTGACGGGGTCGAGGTGTGTCGAACCCTGCGCAAGGAACGGGTCAGGACCCCTGTGCTGATGTTGACGGCACTGGATGCCGTGTCCGATCGGGTGCGAGGATTGGACGCGGGCGCCGACGACTACCTCGTCAAACCGTTTGCGCTGGAGGAGTTGCTCGCTCGCATCCGGGCGTTGAGCAGGCGATCCCAGGATGGTGAGGAGGATGCCCTGCGGGTCGGCGATCTGCGTCTTGACCTGGCTCGACACATCGCCCAGCGGGGGGAGCGGACCATAGAGCTGACGGCCAAAGAGTTCGCGCTGCTGGTTTACTTGATGCGCCACGCGGGGCGTGTGTTGACGAAGGACCAGATTACCGATCACGTGTGGGGTTACGACTCCGAGACCACCTCCAACGTCGTGGAGATCTATGTCCACTACCTGCGTGACAAGGTGGATCGAGGGTTTTCTCGTCCGCTCATCCGGACGGTGCGAGGCGTGGGCTACATGATCGCGGAGTAGGGAATGTTCAACCGGATTCGGTGGCGGTTGGTGGGCTGGACTGTGCTGGTCCTGGTGCTGATCCTCGCCATGGTGGGAGTGGTGGTGTATGCCAGCCTGGCCGGCAGTCTCACGGCTGAGATCGACAGAAACCTGTCCAGCCGCAGCGACGGTCTGCTGTCGACGCTGGAGGAGGCGAGCGAGCATCCGGGCCTGGGCCTCCAGGGCTACAGCGGCAGCCTCTTCTTTCTGGTTCTTGGCCCAGACGGGAAGCTACTCGACAATCCTCAGCAGGTCGATACCAGCGGCCTGAGCCTCGGTGCGCGGGTCGGCGGCAGCCCCTACTTCGAGACCAGCGTTGTGGCGGGTGAGCCCACGCGTCTCTTCGTTCGTCCGGTGCTGCTGAGGCACTCCCTGCCCGTGGTCTTCGTGGTGGGTGAGAGCCTGGCACCCGAGCAGCATGCACTTGAGCGGCTACTAACTGTTCTTCTGATCGCCGGTCTGGGGGGGCTGTTGCTTTCTCTGGGCGGGGCCTGGTTCTTGGCGGGTCGGGCTCTGGTTCCTATTCAGCAGACCTTTCGCCGGCAGTCCGAGTTCGTTGGCGATGCATCCCATGAGCTTAGGACACCGCTGACGGTGATGCGAGCCGCGGCAGATCTCCTGAACCGCCACCGGTCGGACCCGCTGGAGGCCAACGGGGAGCTGTTCGACGATCTTCGGTATGAGATCGGCCGGATGGAGCGGTTGTCGGCCGATCTTCTCGCCCTCGCACGCTCCGATCTGACTCGGGATAGCCTGGCGGTTGGGGAGATCGATGTCGCCGGCTTGGCGGCCGATGTGGTTCGACGAATGACGCCCTTGGCCCAGGAACGTGGAGTCTCTCTAGGCTGTGAGAGTCAGGAGGAGCCGCTCCTCATCGAGGGCGACCCCGATCGACTTCAGCAGCTGCTGCTGATCCTGCTGGACAACGGTCTTAAGCACACCCCGAAAGGGGGCATCATCTCGGTGGTGGCAAAGCGCCATGGACACGATGCCTTGATCGCCGTTTCCGACAACGGAGAGGGAATAGCGCCCGAGCATCTTCCCAGGATCTTCGATCGCTTCTACAGGGCTGACAAGACAAGGTCACGGGCTCAGGGGGGTGCGGGACTTGGTCTGTCCATAGCGAAGGCGATTGTGGAGGCCCACGCCGGCCAGTTGGCGGTGGACAGCGCGTTGGGGTCGGGGACGACGGTTACAGTTCGCCTTCGGCTGCTACATCAGCAGCCTTCACTCACCGGGAGGCTGGGTGAATTGACCTCCCGAATGGCCAGAAGGTCCGCACGGTAGTAGAGATGGCTCCGGTCGAGCAGGCCATGGCGCCGGGGGCGTACCGCGCCGATCCCATCCTACTTGGGCAGTCTTTCGAGGATGGTAGCGAAGTAGCTCTGTCGAGGCAGGACCAGGAACACAGCCTTCACCTGATGCCGGCTTTGCGTGAAGACGGTGTCGATGACCAGCACATCTTCGCTCTCCTCCGCCAGATCGGCCAGAACGACGTCCAGCACAGCGCCGCTCATGTCCACCATGACCGCGGGTGGCGACGGCGACAACTCCAGCCTGGTTGCATCGGCGAGCGCCCCGATAAAGAATGAGCCGATGATGTTGCCTGCTTCGCCCAGGGCTGAGCGTGCCATCTCTGACAGATCCAGGAGAGGCTCTACCGGCTCGCCGAGCAGCATGGAGGCGAGGCTGGCACCATCCTGTAGAGGGAGCATCAGCAGCATGTGGCCCCGCACGTCGCCCTCTATTCTCAGGTAGGCCGCCGTGACAACTGCCTCCGGTCCTCCCACCAGATCGGGAACCGAGCCCATCGGTACCCGCCGCACCTGAGCCGCCTTGGCCTCGGTGGGGGTCCCGGTCATCTCGGATAGGCCTCGTCCCGCTCGCTGGCAGCCGATGTTCGCTATTGCCGACAGTGGTGCCAGGACATCGCTCAGTCGCCGGCCCCGAGGGTTGCTGCGCCGGTCGGCTTCTTGCGCACGGTTCACTGCAGCCCAATTGTTGTCGCTCACTCCATCCCCCTCATCTCTTCCAGATACAATCCGTCGACACTGCTCGGAGGTCAGCCGAGCGGCGATGTGGGCGGGAACATACGGACCAACGGCTGTGGAGGGATCGAAAAGGACCAACACCCGGCTGCGGGAGGCCAAATGCGTCGTTCCCCAAA
>JAJYNT010000430.1 GCA_021786215.1 Chloroflexota bacterium
TACGACCATCCGGTGGGCAGCTACGTTCTGGGTGTGTGCAACAATCTGGCCTGCTATCTTCGAGGAAGTGATCGTCTGCTCGAGCATCTCCAAGAGAGGCTGGGGATAGGGCCAGATGAGACCACCCCGGATGGGCTGTTCACGCTCAGGACGGTGGAGTGTCTCGCGGCCTGCGGCAATGCGCCGGTGATGATGGTGAACGAGGACTACTACGAAAAGCTGACTCACGAGGATGTGGACCGGCTTCTCGATGAGTTGCGAGCGAAGGCTCTGGCAGCGAGGAAGGCGGAAGGGAACGGGCATCAGGGATAGGGCAGTGGGCATCGCCTCTCCCCTTGGGGGAGGCCGGCCGAGCGAAGCGAGGGCGGGTGAGGGCTGGCGCGACGCTCTCGAACAGTCAGCCCTCACCCTGACCCTCTCCCAAGGGGAGAGGGAGTCAAGCACTCAGCACTGATAGGACGTACAGCGGTGACCGAAAAGATCCTGTTCCGCAATATGGGGATCCCGAACTCCTGGGATATCGACGTGTATGAGTCCCGGGGGGGCTATGAGGGGATGAGGAAGGCCTTCGAGCATACCCCGGCCGAGGTCATAGAGATCGTAAAGGCTTCCGGTCTGCGCGGCCGCGGCGGCGCGGGTTTCCCCGCGGGTATGAAGTGGAGCTTTGTTCCCAAGGATCCCGGGCTGCAGCGGTATCTGACCTGCAACTGTGACGAGAGCGAGCCGGGCACCTTCAAGGATCGACAGTTGGTGGAGAACGACCCCCATCAACTGATCGAAGGGGTCATCATCGCGTGCTACGCCTTCGACGCCTCCAAGGCCTTTATTTACATAAGAGGCGAGCTGGCCTTTGGCGCGAAGAGGCTGGAGCGAGCCATCTCCCAGGCCCGCGAGAAGGGATATCTGGGAAGGAACATCCTGGGGTCCGGCTTTTCTCTGGACCTGGTGCTATCCAGGGGGGCAGGGGCCTACATCTGCGGTGAGGAGACCGCGCTGCTGGAGTCGCTGGAGGGTAATCGCCCAATGCCCCGTTCCAGGCCACCGTTCCCGGCAGTGGTGGGACTCTACGGCAAGCCCACGGTGATCAATAACGTGGAGACCTTGTCGAACGTACCCCACATTCTGAAGAACGGTGCTGAGTGGTACAACAGCATAGGCATGCCGCCGCGGAACACGGGGACAAAGATCTACTGCTTGAGCGGTCGGGTGAACAACCCTGGCAACTTCGAGCTGCCCCTGGGCACCACGGCGAGAGAGTTGATTTACGAACATGGCGGCGGGGTGATAGATGGGAAGGCGATCAAGGCCTTCATCCCGGGTGGCACGTCGGCTCCCATGCTCGGTCCTGACATGCTCGACCTGAAACTGGATTTCGACTCCGTGGCTCAGGCGGGTTCCATGTTGGGCTCGGCTGCCGTGATCGTTATGGACGAGACGGTGTGCATACCCCATGCGGTGGCGCGGATGGTGGAGTTCTACGAACACGAGTCCTGTGGCAAGTGCACTCCATGCCGCGAAGGGGTTCGTTGGTTGAGCAAGATCCTTCACAGGATAGTGAACGGCCAGGGCCGGGAGGAAGATATCGATCTGCTGCTGGATGTGTGCGACAACATCGCCGGCGGCAAGACGCTGTGCGGTCTCGGCGATGCGGCGACGAACCCCGTGAGAAGCGGGCTCAAGCTTTTCCGGGAGGAGTTCGAGTACCACATCCGTCACGGCCGATGCATGGTAGGAAACGAGGTCCTGAGTGCTGAGTCCTGAGTGCTGGAAATCAGCGATCAACTCAGCACCTGGCACGCAGCACTTAGTGCGTCGTTCCTTAAGTGGGGTACGGGGACAACCTCCCCACACGTCACCCCCGCCTCCCTTCGTCACCCCCGCGAAAGCGGGGGTCCAGGTCACTACCTCACGGAGCGGACCCTGGATGCCCGCTTGCGCGGGCATGACGGTGATCGCGACTTCACGGTATTTAGGGAACGACGCACTTAGCACTTGGTAGGGGAGCGCAGGTTGGCTGATCTGGTAAAGGTAACTATAGACGGACGCGAGGCGCTGGTACCAAAGGGCACACTGGTCACCGACGCAGCCAAGCAGGTGGGTATTCAGATCCCTGTCTTCTGCTACCACGAGAAGATGCATCCCGTGGGTGCTTGCCGTATGTGCCTGGTCGAGATCGAGAAGGTCCCGCGGTTGCAAACGGCCTGCACGACCCCGGTCACGGATGGGATGGTAGTTAGGACCACCACTCCGGCGGTGGAGAAGGCGCGGAAGGGGGTCCTGGAGTTCCTGCTGACCAACCATCCCCTGGACTGCCCCGTGTGTGATAAAGGGGGAGAGTGTCCTCTCCAGGACACTACATTCAGCTACGCATCCGATAAGTCTCGCTTCGGAGAGGAGAAGCGACACTTCGAGAAGCCGGTGAGGCTCAGTTCGCTGATCGTTCTGGATCGTGAGCGCTGCATCATGTGCACCCGCTGCGTCCGCTTTCAGCGAGAGATCGCCGGGGACGAGACCCTGACCCTGATCAACCGGGGTTCCCGCAGCTTCGTCGGCGTTATGCCGGGACGAGTTTTCGACTCGCCCTTCTCGGGCAACACGATCGAGTTGTGTCCGGTTGGCGCCCTGACCAGCGCGCAGTTCCGCTTCAAAGCGCGATCCTGGGAGTTGAAGAAGACCCCGAGCGTGTGCAGCCAGTGCGGCGTGGGGTGCAACATCAAGGTGGAGTCCCGCAACGATGTGGTTCTGCGGCTGACTTCGCGCGAGAACCCAGACGTGGACGATGGCTGGCTCTGCGATCGAGGACGCTTCACCTATCAGTTCCTCAACGATCCTGGCCGGCTGGTAACCCCGCTGATCCGTAAGGGCGGGACGCTGACGCCGGCAACCTGGGATGAGGCTCTGGAGGCGGTGGCGCGGCAGCTCAACCAGCTGAGGCTCGCCAAGGGAGGTAAGACCCTTGGTGGAATGATCTCTCCATCGGCTACCAACGAGGAGATGTATCTCTTCCAGAAACTGTTCAGGGCCATACTGGGCAGTAACAATCTCGATTACGGCGTGCATGGCACTTACACTCGGCCGGAAACCGGACCTGATGCTGCGACAGGCGCGATCGCGGAGCTGGAGTCGGCGGAGGTGATCCTTCTGGCCAACGCCGGCCTGATCACTGCACAGCCTGTGTTGGATCTGCGAGTGAAGAAGGCGGTCAGGGAAAGGCACGCCAACCTGGTGAACGTAGGGTCAGCGGAGACGGACCTCGCCAAGCTGAGCGGCAGATGGCTTCGGACCGGGGAGGGTTCCGAGACCGCGGTGGTCAGCGGGATAATCCGGCTGATCCTCGCCGAGAACCTCCTGGGAGAGGTTGCCGAGGCGCGGTTGGGCGATCGGTACGACGCGATAGCGCGGGCTGTGTCCCCATTCTCGCTGGAGAAGGTTCAGGAGATCGCCGGTGTGGCGCCCGAGGCCGTGAGATCGGTGGCCGAGTTACTGGTATCTACCTCCAAGGTGGCCATCCTATTCCCGCGGCCACTTCCTGGGGAACCTGCCGGATTGCAGGAGGCCTGCGGCCGGCTGGCCGCTCTTGCGGGGTGCGGACTGGGCCAGGGCGGTGGGCTATATCCATTGGGAACGGACAGCAACTCGCAGGGCGCCATCGACATGGGTTTGACGCCGGGTGTGTTGCCGGGGCAGCAGCCGTTCATGCCTGAAGTGCTGGATAAACTGGAGAGGGTCTGGGGGGTTCGGCCGGCGGTCGAGCCCGGTCTGACCGGTCAGCAGATGGTGGACGCGGCTACTGATGGGCGTTTGAGTGCCCTGTTCCTGGTGGGGCTCGACCCGGCAGGGCAGGAGGGTGCCGGCCGGGTGAAGGATGCCCTCTCCCATCTGGATCTGCTGGTTGTGCAGGACCTCTTCATGACTGAGACGGTTCAGATGGCCGGCGTGGTGCTGCCCGCGGCCGCCTTCGCTGAAATGGATGGCAGCTTCACCAACCTGGAGCGTCGCGTGCAGCGATTTGAGGTGGCGGTGGGCGCACCCGGCGAGGCGAAATCCGCCTGGGAGGCCCTGACAGCCGTCGGTCGAGTACTGCATGCGGGCTGGAGCTACGAGCGGGCCGAGGAGATATTCAACGAGATCGCAGCCGCGGT
>JAJYNT010000083.1 GCA_021786215.1 Chloroflexota bacterium
GGAGACTGGGGTTCGGCGGCGGTACTATAGCGACAACAATGAGGACGCACTTATCATGTGGTCCGACCCGTTGGAATCGCCGGGCTTTCTGCACATGGTTGAAGAACACCGTCGGGCCCTCAAGGATCGGCTTCGCTCTCCCCAAATGCAGGCGAAGCTTCGATCCATAGGAGCCGAAGTCTAGGACTCCCCGCACCCTCTCGGCCCAGCCCCAGCCCGTGTTTACCCCGCGATATGGTAGAATCTCACTGGCCCCCTGTGGACCGACCGTCCGGTCATCCCTGTCAGCAGCTTTCCAGGATAGGTGTCGTTTGTGGCGGGTCACCGACCCGCCCTCGTGGTGCGGCATCGGACTGGATCGGGTCGAAGTCACGGTGCAACGGGCAGCGAGGAGGGATCATGGCGGATAGATTCGCTCTCATCGATGGAAATGCCCTGGTGCACCGTGCCTTCCATGCCCTCCCTCCCCTCACTAGTCCCAAGGGTGAGTTGGTGAACGCCGTGTACGGTGTGGCCACCATGCTGCTGAAGGTGCTCCAGGAGATGCACCCCGAGTACGCCGCCGCGGCCTTTGATACACCGGTGCCCACCTTCCGCCACGTTGAGTATGAGGCCTACAAAGCGCAACGAGGACCTGCGCCGGAAGGGCTCCACGAACAGTTTGGCCGAGTCCACGAACTGCTGGAGGACCTTGGTATCCCCTCTTATCGAGCGGATGGTTACGAAGCCGACGACCTGCTGGGGACTCTCTCCCGCCAGGCCCGAGAGCGGGGAGTCGAGGTGGTGATTGTCACCGGGGATACCGATGCCCTGCAGCTGGTCGGACCCGGCATCACAGTTCTCACCTCCCGCAAAGGGTTCACTGACACCGTGCTTTACGATGAGACAGGGGTTGTAGAACGATATGGAGTCAACCCTGCCCAGTTGGTGGATCTGAAGGCCCTCAAGGGAGACGCCTCCGACAACATACCCGGTGTTCCGGGCGTGGGTGAGAAGACGGCCTCCAAGCTGGTGTCGCAGTTTGGGAGCCTCGATGGGATCTACGCCGGGTTGGATAAGCTCCCCGAAAAGCAGCGGCTGTTGCTGGAGAACTATCGGGACCAGGCCTACTTTTCGAAACGGCTTGCCCAGATAGTGACCGACGTTCCCGTGGAGTTGAAGCTGGATGAGTGCCGGCTCGGGCGCTACGACCGGCCGCAGCTGGTGGGGCTGTTTCGCGAGCTGGGATTCAAGAGCCTTGTGGATCGGCTTCCCAGGGGATGGCAGGATAGCAGCCAGGAAGGTACCGAAGTTGGCGGCGAGGAGTCGCGGGAAAGCCAGCTGTCGCTCTTCGCCGAGGCCGAGACGGCCAGCATGGCCTCTGCTGGCTCGGAGACCTTGTGGGCTGGGGATGTCGAGGGTCGAGCGGATGGCGGCGGCGAAGTCCAGCCCCCGCCGGCCGAAGATGGCCGGGGCGGATACCAGGTGGTGAGCGACCCGGTCCAGCTGCAGAAGCTGGTGGAGGAGCTTCGCAAGGCGCCGATCTTCGCCTTCGACCTGGAAACCACCGGTACCGCTGCCCTGAAGGTGGAGCTGGTGGGACTCTCCTTCGCCACGGCGCCGGGGGTCGCCTACTACCTGCCCGTCGGCCACCTGTCCCCGTCCGCGCAGGGGTTGCGACTGCTGGCAGCGGAGCCGGATGGGATGGAACCCGAGCAGCTGGCACAACTTCCCCTTCAAGAGGTGCTGCGGGCACTGAAGCCGGTGCTGGAGGACGGGACTGTCCCGAAGTGCGCCCACAACGGGAAGTACGACATGCTGGTGCTGAGTCGCTACGGGGTGGAAGTGCGGGGCATGCGATTCGACACCATGGTGGCTGCCTATCTGCTCGAGAGCACTCAGCGGTCTCTTGGTCTCAAGGATCTGGCCTGGTCACGGCTGAAAGTGGAGATGGAGAGTTATCAGTCGCTGGCAGGGAAGGGGAAGAGCGCTCTGACGCTGGATCAGCTTCCCATAAGGCGCGTGGCGGATTACAGCTGTGCCGATGCCGACATGACCTTCCGGCTGAAGAGTAACCTGGAGCCGGAGCTGAAGGCCACCGGGCTGGAGGAGCTCTTCGAGCGGGTCGAGATGCCGCTCGTGCCGGTGCTGGCGGGGATGGAGCGGAGCGGTGTGGCCCTGGATGCGGACTACCTGAAAGCGTTGAGCCAGGAGCTGTACCGGCGCATCCGAGAGGTTGAGACTGATATCTCGGGGTCCGTGGGACATGCCTTCAACCTGGCCTCCACCCAGCAGCTGGCGTCGGTGCTCTTCGGCGAGCTGAAGCTGTCGCCGGCGCGAAGGACGAAGACCGGCTACTCGACCGATGCGGACGTCCTGGAGGAATTGCGAGGCACCCATCCTGTGGTTGAGCTGATCCTGGAGCACCGACAGCTCAGCAAGCTGAAGTCGACCTACGTGGACGCCCTGCCGCTGCTGGTGAACCCTCGAACGGGCAGGGTGCACACCTCATTCAACCAGACGGCCACAGCCACAGGGCGGCTGTCCTCCAGCGATCCGAACCTCCAGAATATCCCGATCCGGACCGAAATGGGACGGAGGGTGCGGAAGGCCTTCGTGGCCGGTGGTGATGGCTTCTCGCTGCTGTCGGCAGACTACAGCCAGATCGAGCTGAGGGTGCTGGCCCATATGACCGGCGACCCCACGCTGGTGGAGGCCTTCCAGAAGGGAGAGGACATTCACGCCGCCACGGCCGCCGAGGTGTACGGAATTCCGATCTCCGATGTGACTCCCAACGAGCGACGGATCGCAAAGACCGTGAATTTCGGGGTTCTGTACGGGATGAGCGACTACGGGTTGGCGAGGGATACCGGCCTCAGCCGCCAGGATGCCTCTGCTTTCATCAAGCGCTACTTCGAACGGTATGGGTCCGTCAGTGAGTTCTTCGACGGTGTGAAGCGTGACGCCGCGGAGAATGGCTACGTGAGCACCCTGCTGGGGCGCCGGCGTTACATCCCGGAGATCCGAACCACCCACAGGGGACTCAGACAGGCAGCCGAGCGAATGGCCGTCAACATGCCGATCCAGGGGACCGCGGCGGACATCATCAAGATCGCGATGATTAACCTCCACCACCGGGCCCGAGAGAAGGGCTGGAGGTCGCGGATGATCCTGCAGGTGCACGACGAGCTGCTGTTCGAGTGCCCGAGGGAGGAGATCGAGATGGTTGCCGCCGAGTTGAAGCGGATCATGGAAGCGGCGATGGTGCTAAGGGTGCCGCTGGTGGTGGACCTCAAGATCGGCCACAACTGGGGCGAGATGGGCGGCTACCCCCTCTAAATCCCTCTCCCTCTGGGAGAGGCGTGCCGCTGCGCCAGCTCGCGTCACGGGGTGAGGGCACGAACGGTATCTCGACACTCCAAAGAAAGGATTACCCATGGTCAGTTGGGTCGATGCCTCCCAGGTCACCCTCGACATCGACGAAGGACTGCTAAACCTCGCCTACACGCTCGATTGCGGCCAGGCATTTCGGTGGAAACTCCGCCACGGCTGGTGGTCGGGTGTGGTGAGAGGCCACGCCGTCCGTCTCCGGCGCGAAGGGGATGCCGTTCGGGGACAGATCTTCCCGCCACATCCGCGGCCTGAGTCCTTCCTGAGCTCCTACCTGCGGCTCGACGTGGATCTGAAGCGACTGTACCGCGAGTTCGCCCGGGCCGATCCGTGGATCGACGAAGCTGTTTCGGCTTTCCGCGGTCTGCGGGTGTTGAACCAGGAACCGCGGGAAACCCTTCTCTCCTACCTCTGCTCGACGGCCAACTCCGTCCCCAGGATCTCCAAGTCCGTGCAGCAGATGTCTCGGCTGTACGGCAATTTCATCGGCACACTGGAGTCGGAGGAGTTCTACGCCTTTCCTTCGACCATCGCCCTGGCCGAGGCGCCAGAAGAGGGGCTTCGGACGAAATGCGGCCTTGGCTGGCGAGGCAGCAACCTCAGGCGAGTGGCCGGCGAACTACTGGAGAAGGCGGAGGGATGGCCGGAACAGCTCCGGGCCCTGCCCTATGGAGAAGCGAAGGCTCGACTGATGGAACTGCGAGGGGTAGGGGCCAAGATCGCCGATTGTGTGTGTCTCTTTTCGCTGGGGAAGGACGAGGCGGTTCC
>JAJYNT010000248.1 GCA_021786215.1 Chloroflexota bacterium
AGAAACTTCAAGTTTCTGTGCTTCGCACAGGGTTCCCGGAACCCTGGGATACTCAGGATGACAGGCTATCAGGATCAGCGTGTCAAGATAGTAGTAGCCGACCAAGGAGGACCTGATACGTAGGGTGGGGTCTTGTACCCCGCATCCGGTCCATCAACTGCCACCCGAAGGCCGTGTACTATCTCCCCGCGCGTTCAGGCGGCTTCCTCCCCGCCGCTCCCTGACACCTCTTTCCTCGAGGGTCGTGGCCCGAGTAGCTCCCCAATCTCCTGCTCGGTAAGAGTCTCCTTCTTCTTGAGATTCTCAACCAGCGTTGCCAACTCTTTTCGGTGGTCGCTGAGCGCCGTCCTGGCCCGCGAATGGGCTTCGTCGATCAGACGGCGGACTTCCCGATCCACCAGGGCGGCCGTCTCCTCGCTGTAGTTGCGCTGCTCCATCACGTCGGTGCCCATGTAGTCCACGATGCCAGCTGCACCTAAGTTCACCGTGCCAACCTTGTCACTCATGCCATACAGAGTCACCATCTTGCGGGCGGTCTCCGTAGCCAGGAGGAGATCGTTGCTTGCCCCGGTGCTGGTCTCGCCAAACACCAACTCCTCCGCTGCCAGCCCTCCCAGAGCCATCGCCAACATCTCAGCCATCTGCGACTTGGTGAAGAGGTGGCGGTCCTCCGTGGGAAGCAGCATGGTGTGGCCGCCCGACTGCCCTCTCGCTACGATGGTCACTTTATGAACTGGATCCAGGTGGGGCATACAATAGGCTGCTAGGGCATGGCCCGCCTCATGGTGAGCGGTGATGTTCTTCTCCTCCTCACTCAGCAGCCGCCCCTTGCGCTCGGGGCCGGCAATCACCCGGTCGATCGCTTCGTCCACGTCGTCCGTGCTGATCACGGTGCTATTCCGGCGAGCGGCCAGAATGGCCGCCTCGTTCAGCAGGTTCTCCAGATCGGCCCCCGAGAAGCCCGGGGTCTGCCGAGCCACCGTCTCCAGATTCACCTGAGGTGACAGCGGCTTCCCCCGCGCGTGCACCTTGAGGATCTCATCCCTGCCCCGCAGATCCGGTATATCCAGCGTCACCCTGCGGTCGAACCTCCCTGGCCTCAGCAGCGCCGAATCCAGGATGTCCGGCCGGTTCGTCGCGGCTATCACCACGATCCCGGAGTTCTGGTCGAAGCCGTCCATCTCCACCAGGATCTGGTTCAGGGTCTGCTCCCGCTCGTCGTTGCCACCCCCAAGCCCCCTTCCTCGCTGCCGGCCCACGGCGTCGATCTCATCTATGAAGATTATGCACGGGGAGTTCTTCTTTGCCTCGTCAAACAGATCTCGAACCCGAGAGGCGCCGACCCCCACGAACAGCTCCACGAACTCGGAAGCGCTGATGTGGAAGAAGGGAACGGAGGCCTCTCCAGCAACCGCCCTGGCCATCAGCGTCTTGCCGGTGCCCGGCGGGCCAACCAGCAGCACCCCTTTGGGGATACGTGCCCCGACGGCACTGAACCTCTGGGGCGACCTAAGGAACTCCACAACCTCCTGGAGCTCCTCCTTCGCCTCGTCCACCCCCGCAACATCCCTGAAGTGCACCCTCGGCTGGTCCGGGGTGATCCGGCGAGCTCGACTTCTGCCGAAGGAGAGAACGTTGGTATCACCCGGCTGGCCGCTGACTCGGCGCATGAAGAACAGCACAAGGATCACTCCCAGCAGCAGAACCAGCAACCAAATCAGAGAGCTGAACCAACTGGAGTCGGACTGACCTTGGGCTTGAAAGATGATCGGAGACAAAGGCACTACAGCGCTGCATAGCCCGCCCACGGGCCATACCCACCAGTTCCCCACCTGATCGATCACGTTGGTTTCCCCCTTCGGCAGCAGGCTCTTCCCATGCTGTGGCACCCAACCTCGCCAGGCTCGCTCTCGTCAGATTCGTAGGGCCTACTTGATGGGAAGGTGGCAGCCCCATCCCCATCGGCTCGCCTGGGGTCAAGCCGCGTTTCGGTTCTCCAGGTCACGCCGCATCTGCTCATATTGCTCCCGAGTTATCTCTCCCCTGGCATATCGCTCGTCCAGGATACGGCGGGCGCTGTCCAGGCCGAGTGGGGTCTCCCCCGGACCCCTTCCGGCCCCAGGCGGGCGCCTCCAGCGCGGCCAGGATAACAGGAGCCAGAGGCCTATTATGATCAGAACGGCCACTCCCACCCACCACCACCACCACCAACCGTCGTAGAACATCTGCCTCACCCCCTATGGGAGTCGCTTCAATCCGACCACCACGCCGGCAGGCCACCGCAAGCAGCAGGCAAAGAGCGTGCCCTCGAGCCATCTCCATTTCCATTTCCATTGAATCCGGCCGATAAGGTAAACTACGGAATACTGATGCCAAAGCTGGACGGATAGAGCTTCTCCATATGCCGCATCCCACCAATACCAGGGCCGTCACGGCGGCCGTCATGATGGCCACCTTTCTGACAGCCCTGGATATAACCGTGGTCGGAACTGCTATGCCCACCATCATCGGCGCTCTGGGTGGGTTAGCCCTGTACAGCTGGGTCTTCTCGTCCTATCTGCTCACCTCAACCACCACCGTTCCCGTGTATGGCCGGCTGGCCGACATGTACGGGAGAAAGCCGGTCTTCATCTTCGGTGCCCTGCTATTCCTCGGCGGATCTGCTCTTTGCGGCGCCTCCACCAATATGGAGCAGTTGATCCTGTTTCGAGCAATCCAGGGGCTGGGCGCGGGCGCGGTGCTGCCGGTATCGATCACCGTCATCGGAGACATCTACTCGGTTCAGCAGCGAGCCCGCGTCCAGGGACTTCTCAGCGCGGTGTGGGGCATCTCGGCCATCGTCGGCCCGGCAGCCGGCGGGCTGATAGTCGACCACGTCGGCTGGCGATGGGTGTTTTATGTAAATCTCCCCTTCGGAATCCTGTCTATCCTGCTGTTCATCCTCTTCCTGCAGGAGAGGATCGCTCACCAGCGGAGAAGCATCGATTACCTGGGGGCAGTTACACTCACCGTCGCCGTGAGCCTCCTGATGGTGGGTCTTCTCGAGTTGGGAGAATCCGGCAACGGCCTCCCCGTTTCCTCGTTGGGCATGCTGATCGCGGCAGTGCTGCTGCTGGCTCTCTTTCTCTGGCATGAGACTCGCACAGCCGAACCTCTGCTGCCGATCACGCTGTTCTCCAACCGAGTGGTTTCTGTCTCCAACGGTGCCAATTTTCTGCTGGGCGCAACCCTCATGGGGTTTGACTCCTACGTGCCGCCCTTCGTCCAGGGAGTCCTAGGCGGAACGGCTGTCAGCGCAGGCGCAACCCTGGCTCCCATGTCGATCGGATGGCCAATCGGCAGCACACTCTCCGGCCGGTTGATCCTGCGCCATGGATACCGTCCGGTGGTGTTGCTGGGCACCGGATTGATCCTCGCGGGCTCTCTGCTGATGGTTGTCGTGGGGGGTGGGACGTCACAACCCTTCATCATGGCTGCCATGGTGGTAACAGGCCTGGGCATGGGTTTCGGAGCAACCTCCTTCCTCGTAGCCGTCCAGTCCTCAGTTGGATGGGGGGAGAGGGGCGTAGCCACGGCATCGGTCCAGTTCTTTAGAAGCATAGGCAGCGCCATTGGGGTTGCCATCATGGGAGCCATCATGAACGACGGCCTCAGCCAAGGACTTCGATCCGTCTATGGAGGCGGAAACAGTGCGGCCGCCGCGGTGTCTTCAGCCAGCGTTATCTTGGATCCCACCGCCCGGGCATCCCTACCCCCCGGGACCCTGGAAGCAATCAGAGTGGCCTTCGCCTCTTCGCTGCACTCCGTATTCTTATCCATAGCCGTGGTCTCGGCAATCGGGCTCGCACTAGCCTTTCTCTTCCCTCGAGTCAGGGCAGAGGTGCAGACCCAATCGAAGAGTTCGAAGTTTTAGCATTGACCTGTCACCGCGATAACACTTATTTTGCATTCATTTAACCGCTTCTTGGGTACTACAAGCTCAAACGGTCCCATACTTACCTTTGTGGGCCGGTGGACAATTGAGCAGGCACTTGGGCGCGGTTCATAGACAGCGTAACAGTCTGGAGAAGGCAGCCTACCTTGATCGTCATGCCCGACCTGATCGGGCATCCAGGGG
>JAJYNT010000078.1 GCA_021786215.1 Chloroflexota bacterium
TCACAGAATTCTCGTACCCATGGACGGGTCGCAGGGCTCGTGGAAAGCCCTGCGTAAGGCCCTGCTGCTGGCCCGCGAATACAGTTCCGAGATCACGGCGCTCTCGGTGGAGGAGCACCTGCCCCGCTATGCGGCGACGGTGGGGGAGGTAGAGGAGGAGAAGGAGCGGGAGAACGCTTACTTCACGCAGCTCCATACCCAGGCCGCCGCCCTGGCCGCGGAGCAGGGACTCGACCTTAAGACCGAAACCCTCGTGGGCCACGCCGCCCAGACGATTGTTCGGTATGCCGAGGAGCACGAGTTCGACCTCATCGTCATCGGGCACAGCGGCCACTCGGGTGTATGGGGGGTGCTGCTGGGCAGCACGACCGCTCGGGTGGTGGACCAGGCCGGCTGTGATGTCCTGGTGGTACGGTAGCTCCAAAGGAAGCTGCCTGGAGGATGACGCAGCCCCGCTCGATCCATGAACGGGACTCGGGGTCCCGTCATCCTCGGAAGCAGCCCGCCCCCCGGTCCGAGGGACTGTGGACACAAGGATCTTTCACGGGAGGTAACCATGGATAGTGCGCTCATCGTCGTCATGATCGCCTCTGGCCTCTTCTTCGGCTGGACCATCGGCTCCCACTACACCGGAGCCACCATGGGCATGGCTTACGGCTCTGGAGTGATCAAGAGCCCGACTGTGGCAACCCTTCTGATCGCCTTCTTCGTGCTGCTCGGGGCCACTTTCGACAGCAGCAGCGTAGTCAAGACGGTGGGTACGGGTATCATCCGAGGCGAGGACATGACGCCCCTCGGTGCCATGGTGATGATGTTCACTGCTGCCCTGGTCACCGCGGCCAATACCTGGATGAAGTGGGCCATCTCCACCTCCCAGCTCGCCGCCTTCTCCGTGGTGGGGGCGGCTGTGGCCATGGGTGCCCCGGTCTTCTGGACCACGACCATCATCTTCCTGTCCATAACCTGGATCGGCACACCGATCATGAGTGCCCTCCTCGGCTTCATCTTCACCCGCCTCATCGATCGCATCATGACAGGCAGGGCATCGGACAGGCTTCTTCGCTACGTTCTCCTCGTCGCCTCCTGCTATGCGGCCTACACCCTCGGTGCCAACAACACCGGGAACGCGGTGGGGGTGTTTCTGGGACTGGGTCTGATGTCGCCAATGAGGGCCGGCTTCGTCGGCGGAATCGTCATGGCTGTGGGTGCGCTGACCTGGGGGCGCCCCATCCTGGAGAAGGTGGGCAAGGGAATAGTCCAGCTCGATCTCTCCATGGGGGTTGGGGCCAAGCTGGCCCAGGGGATCACGGCCCACACGGCGGCCTTCATCGGCTACCCCACCTCCATGAACCAGGCCCTCATTGGAGGGATGATGGGAGCCGGAACCGCCAGGGGTATCGGGACCATCGACTTCAAGGCCATGAAGGAGATCGCGATCTCCTGGTTTGTGGCCCCGGTGGTCGGAGGAGTAGTGTCCTTCGTGCTTTACACACTGCTGTCCCACCTCCTGGGAGTCAAATAGCTACACCCAGCGCAAGCAGCTCCAGCACTCCCCAAAGGTGCTTCTCGGGAATTGGTCCGAATCCTGGAACAGGGACATGAGCAGGCGCAGTAAGACTCCCGAAGGAGGAGGGCAAAGTGCTGTACAAGAAGATTCTCGTGGCTCTTGACGGGTCAGATGGTTCGTGGAAGGCGCTTCGCAAGGCGATACAGCTTGCTAAGGGTTGCAAATCAGAGCTTACCGCGCTCTCGGTCGACGAAAGCACCCAATACTATCCCGGGAAATTGGGGGAGGTTCCGGAGGCGGCGAACGGCTACATCGTGAAGATCCAGGCCGAGGCCGTTGCTATGGCCAAGGGCCAGGGGATCGCGCTCGCGGTGGAAAGCTCCAGCGGCAATGCCGCCCACCGCATTGTCTTCCATGCTGAGGCAGGAAGGTTCGATCTGATCGTCATCGGCCAGTTGGGCCACTCGAAGCTGTGGGGAAGGCTTTTGGGAGATACGGTCTCGAGAGTAGTTGACCAAGCCCACTGCGACGTCCTGGTAGTGCGGTGAGAGCCCCGCTTCGAGCTTAATCGTCTGAGAGCGCCGGCGGGGATGGCGCCATCGCCATCCCCCTGCCGGTCAAGTCGCCGGGACGAAGTAGAACACCAGGGCCAGCACCAGGTAGACGGCGATCAACTGCATGCCCTCGAACCAGTTGGACTCGCCGTCGTACACCACGAAGGCGAGGGCGACCACCGAGAGGCCGATGCCAACGATCTCCAGCCCGTTGAAGATGAGGGACATCGGCTGGCCGATAATGAAAGAGGCGAATACCAGCACGGGGGCCACGAAGAGAGCCACCTGGGTGCTGGAGCCGGTGGCGATGTTCACCGCCAGCTCCATCCGGTTTCGCATGGCCATCAGCACCGCAGCGGAGTGCTCCGCCGCGTTCCCCACAATCGCCACCACGACCACCCCGACGAAGAACTCCGTCATGCCGAGGGCCCTGGTGGCCTCGGCTATGGTGCCTACCAGCAGCTCCGACTCCACCGCGACGGCCGCCGTGGCGACGGCCAGCAGCAGGATCGACTCGGCCAGGTTCAGCCGCGGACGGCGAGGCTCCTCGGGAACAGACGAGAGCAGCTCTCGGTGGGTTCTTAGAGAGAATACGAGGCTGCCCAGATAGGTGGCCATGAGCACGACGGCCACCAGGAGGCTCAGGAGGTCGACGATCGGCGTCCTGGGTTCCAGTCTGCCGAAGACGACCAGATCCAGCACCGCCGGCATTACCAGCGCGACCACCGCGAGGAACAGCATCGACGAGTTGGCCCCAGCGTGGGTGCGGCTGAAGGTCTGCCTTTCCCTCCCCCATCCCCCTGCCAGCATAGCCAGCCCCAGCACCAGCAGGATGTTCCCGATGATGCTGCCGGTGATGGAAGCCTTCACCACCTCCTGCAACCCGGCCAGCAGCGCGAAGAGGCCGATGATCAGCTCCGGGGCGTTGCCCATGGTCGCGTTCAGGATGCCTCCGAGGCCCGGCCCCACCCAGTGAGCCAGCTCCTCCGTCGCCTCGCCGATCAGTCCAGCAAGAGGGATGATGGCCAGAGCAGAGGTCACGAAGAGCCAGATTGCGGGTAGGCCAAGCAGGTCGATGGCCCAACTGACCGGTAGCAGCAGGAGGAGCCAGTTCAGCCACCCTTCCCGTATGAGGCGGACTATTCGGCGCCATCGTATGTCGCGCCTTGGGTTGTTTCCTCGCGACATGGTCGCTCAACTTTCCCTACCAGTGGAAAGACACAACATAGAAGCGGAGCAAGAAACGTGCTGTCGCGGGATCCGGCAGAAGCATCGGGCTCCGGAACGGAGGCCGAGCCCAGTCGACTGGGCATCTCATGGAGGAACAACGCGGTCGGATTGTGGGGAAACGTGGGGTGGAGAGAACCTGATTGGCTCCCTCCACCCAGCGACAGCAGGAACCAACTCCCGCTGGCGACCGGTTTCGCCGGCAGGAGCCGGTTCCAACAGACGCGATCTATCCCCTCCAGAAGCGGCCTGGCCAGTCCCGCTTCTCGTCGGAGACGTGGATGTCGAACTTCTTCACCTCTTCCAGGAAGGCGGCCAGGTGGTCGCTGATCCGCTCGAAGACAGCGAAGCCCTTCTCCTCGCTGGCCCGAAGAGGGTTGCCGATGGTGGCCGAGTCGTTGTACTCGTGGTGCATCATCGGGACGAAGATGTTCTCGGAACCCTGGAAGATCACGGTGTCGGTGCCGTCCTTCTTGGAGAAGGCCGGGCCCATCCACTTGGGGGCATGGGCGCGGTCGGGCTTGGCTCGTTCCATCTTCACGGAGCCCTCGTACAGCCCCTTCTCCCGCAGGTATGCCATGGTGGTAGCAGTCTCCAGTTCCCCGGCGTGCCAGCCCGGGGTCTCCTCGGCGGGTCCCTCCATCAGGTCGGACACGACGCTGAAATCCCGCTCCGTCGGGGTCTTGTAGAAGGCGCAGAAGCAGCCGGTCTCGGCCCGGAGGGTGCGCAACACCTCCTTCTGGGGCCCCATGTTGGTGCCGTGATGGGAGACGAAGACCAGCTTGTTGAAGCCCGCGAAGATCAGGCTGCGGCCGATG
>JAJYNT010000272.1 GCA_021786215.1 Chloroflexota bacterium
CCGGGGCCACCACTCCTCTCACCAGACCCGTCGGAAACCCCAACCGGAAGAGCCCGCACTTCACCACCAACAGCCTCACACTGCCGATGACGGGGTCCGTCTGCTCTCCATTCAGCCTGACGACGGCGGGGTTCATCGGCATGGCCGGTTCTATCCCTCCATCAGCGAGACCAGCAGTGCCCTCATGTTCAGCACCTCGATCAGCCGATCCCTCACTCGCACCTGTCCCATCAGCAGATCAGCCCTGGTCCCGTTCATGCCCCCGATCTGCGGCCCCAGGCTGGCACGTGGCACCTCATACATTTCGTCCACGCTATCGACCAACAGCGCCGCCTGGTTGCCGTCCCAATGAAATACAACTAGCAGCCAACTGTCGGGCCGCTCACTCGACTCCAGCCCGAAGATCGGAGCCAGATCTATGGCTGGCACGATCGCCCCATGAAGGTTGAAGACGCCCACCAACCAATCTGGGGCCTTTGGGACAGGGGTAATCTCAGTCTGAGGCTCGATGCCACGAACGTGGGAGACCTCCAGCGCATACCACTCCTCCCCGAGCCCGAAAGCGATCAGTTGGAGCGCATCCGAAGACGACACAGCCGGCGGTCGCCTTTGGCCAGGAACATCACTCGCCGAGGCGACGGCACGCTCGGGCATGGGATAATCCTCATTGGGTAGACTGGGCACCATGCTCCTCCACTGGGAATGTTGACAGCGCCGCAGCGGCAATTATACATGCAGCATCAAGAAACTAGCAGTGTTGTTATGACTAGGGCCTGGCCAAATCCAACGGCGTCGCGGCCCAGAAGACCCTGTAGATAGACACCTTCTCGCTCTTCGCTACCACCCCTCTCTCCTGCATCCGATCGACGAAAGCCTTTTCCTCCGGGGAACCGTCGATGAAAACGAACGCGGGATTGGGAGCTACAGACACCTCATAGGCGTAAGGTATATATCGGTTGAAACCACCCGAAATCACAGAGGGTACAACCCGTTCACCCGATTCGAAGGCGAGAGGATAGGCGATCCAGTAGTCGGTGTACACCCGATTGAGACCGCGAGAGAGCAGGAAGTCGATCAGTTCCGCCCGATTCGCTGCCCTGCTCCCGATGGCAGTATCGGGCAGATTCAGCGCCGGATCGAGAGTGGCGATGCTGAGTAGATTCCCAATCAGTATGACCGCCGCGAGCAGGGGAGGCAGCCAGGCCCGCACACGACGGGTCTCCAGAATCGCCGCGGCAATCAGGGGAATGCCCGAGTAGAGGGGAAGAAGGTATCGCGGCTCGGTGACCAGGTCACGGAACTTGCTCACCACGAACACCGTAGGAACCACCACCAGCAGCAGCACCAGGAGGCTCTTGCCGGAATTCCCCTGGCTCCTTCCCCGCAGCAGATCCAGCAGCGCGCGACCGCCTGCAGCTAGCACAGCCAGGGAAAAGATCGCCAACCCGACGGCTACCTGGGAGTGGCCGGCCCAGCTACTCGCGAAGCGTGGCCAGAAGAGCTGCTGCGAGCTGCTGGCCTGAGCAAACCCCGCCAGAATGGGGAGGCTCACCCTGAAAAACTCGCCCAGGTAGTGCGGTGCTTCTCTCAGTGACCAGCCGCCTCCAAGCATTGCATCCGCGGTCGCGAGGCGATGAGTCAGGTTGTACTCCAGCAGCGGATATGCCCCGACAAAGACTCCCGCCGCAGCGGGGACCAGCCACACACCTACCACCTTTTTGCGTAGAGCGAGCAGCAGGTAGATGGCGATGGGCAGCATGTATACTCCGATCAGGGGGTTGGTCCACAGGGCGAGACCGGCAAGCAACCCCAGCAGCCCAGCTTCCCACAAAAGGACCGTTCCCCTCTTGGCGATGCGCATCGTCAGCAGGATCATCAACTGGCCGAAGACCATGATCTCGATGTAGCCGCCACGCGCCTTGAGGCTCCACAGGGCCAGAAAGGCAGGGGGTATCGCCACGAGCAGCCCGGATAGAACTGCCGAGGCCAATCCCCCGAGGCGATAGCCGGTGGCGAAGATCAGGGCGGTGAATAGCAGCGCCGCGATAAGAGGCACCAGCTTCAGGGCGAAGGTGGAACTGCCCAGCAGCGCGAACATGCCCGCGGCCATGTAGGCCTCGAGGCTTCCCATGTAGGGCTGCATGTAGTAGAAGACTGGTCGCTCGCCCTGGAGGATGTGGCGAGCCATCAAGCCGACGATCGCCTCATCCCCCTCAAGCTCGGTCTGGGGACCGGCGAGCAGGTAGAGACGCAAAGCCAGCGCCGCCAGCAGGACGGCGACGAGGGCGAGGACGGCCCTGGAATCGATGCGGGATGTAATGCGATCCAACGTCTGGCTCTTCTTCGACAGTGCGCACAATCATAAGGTGGAGTGGGAAGAGGCTGCAACACCGGACCTCAGCAACCCCACCGCGCTGATCGCGGCGGCCTGGGCGTGGACCACGGTGTCCTCGACAGTAGCCACAGCCGCGGGCCGGGTCGTGAGTCCCAACGCGCTGAACGGGGGCAGGGCCCCGCGGCGAGATGCCGGCCTACAGCCGGCAGAATCACGCTCAACCGTGGACTCCACACGCTTCGGCGAGCCCAACGGACTGGAACAGGGTAAGCGGGTTGATCAGGTGTCCTATCCACCAGGAGCCGATGCCGTCCAGACCGAAGGACAAGCCCATCAGCTCCGTGAAGTAGAAGACCGGAAGCCTGTCCCGACCCGACTGCCTCATCTCCAGGTTGGCCTGGCATGTGGGGCAGGCAGTGACGATGCACCGCGCTCCGGCCTCCACTGCCTTCTTCGCAAGCCTGTTAGCCAGCCGGCGCGCCACCTCTCTACAGCTTAGGGCCAAGCTGCCGCCGCAGCAGTCGGTCTTGTATGACCAGTCGACGATCTCTGCCCCCAGCAGCGAGAGCACGAGGTCCATCGAGGTGGGGTTGTCCGGATCCTTCTCCCCGGTCTCGCGCCGAGGTCTGGCGAGAAGACAACCGTAATAGGGAGCTACCTTCAGCGCCTGGAGGGAAAGCTTCACTCGACTGCCTATCTCGGCCGGATCCAGCCCCGCCACCACAGATAGCGGCGACTCCGTGACTGCCCCTCCCTCCCAGGGGATCCCGACCGTGGAGCTCAGTCGATCTCGCAGCCCTTTGCTCTCCAGCAATCGCTGCTGAGCGTAGCGCAGTCTACTGTGGCACCCGGCGCAGGTCGCCACCATGCCCATGCCCAACTGCTGAGCGATAAGGAGGTTTCGTCCGGGCAGCAGGACACCGAGGTCGCGGTCAACGATCCGAGCGGAGGAGGCGCCGCAGCAGTTCCAATCGGGGAGCTCGACGAGACCAATCCCGAGGGCATCGAACACGGCGCGAACCGAGGCGGCACACTCGGCTCCGGTTGAGCGCACGGTGCAGCCGGGATACAAGCTGTAGGTCACCCGGTCTCACCCTTGTCCGAGGCGTCGGAGCCCCGTTCCTTCGCGCTGGGGAACATCGCGGTCAACTGCCTGACCCCATGCACCCTCCGGGGCAGCAGAGGGATCTTCCCCCGAAAAAGCAGTCCAAGCCCGACCCCGAGATCCCGCAGGAAGTAGCCGCTAGGAAACTTGAGCCCCCCGATCAGGCTTAGTTCGTGCACCCTGCCGAACCTTCTGACCACCTTGAGGAAGTTCTGGTGGAATTCCGCCACCCGAGCTTCACCCGGGGCGTATCCCTCCGCGAGCGAAATCTGGCGGAGGGAGTTGATGACGCTCGCCACGTCTACCCCGTTGGGGCAGCGGTCGGAGCATGTCATGCAGTCCGTGCAAAGCCAGATAGCCCGGCTCTCCAGCACTCGATGCTTCAGCCCGAGCTGCACCATTCGTACGATCCGATGGGGCGGAAAGTCCATATCCACAGCCACAAGACACCCCGCGCTGCACTTCAGGCAATCGAAACAAGCTCGAATGGCCTGCCCGCTCCGCTCTTCCACCACCTTGAGAAAGGCGAAATCGGGTCTGATGACTCCAGCAAGTTCGTCGGCAGGATCCATCTATCCCAGTCCCCGCACTACCCTCAGCCAGATG
>JAJYNT010000312.1 GCA_021786215.1 Chloroflexota bacterium
CATCTCGGGGGGGGCGGGCCGGCAGGGACGCCGGCCCCTACATTGAGGGGAGGTAACATGCCTCAAACGGTTGCGGAGAAGATTTTGGCCGCCCACAGCGGGCGGCAGGAAGTGGCGGCCGGCGACCTGCTGAACGTGCGGGTCGATCTGGCCATGGCCAACGACATAACGGGACCTCCGGCCATCAAGGAGTTTCAGCGGTTGGGGGTTCAGGGGGTGTGGGATACCGGCCGAGTGGTCCTGGTGATGGACCATTTCTGTCCCGCCAAGGACATCGCGGCCGCCACCAATGCCAAGACTTCACGGGAGTTTGCCCGCGCCCAGGGCATCAAGCAGTTCTACGAGGGCGGACCTGCGGGCATCGAGCATGCCCTGCTCCCGGAGCAGGGGTTGGTGGGCCCAGGAGAGGTTGTGATTGGAGCCGATTCCCACACCTGCACCTACGGGGCCGTGGGCACCTTCGCCTGCGGCGTTGGCCACACGGACATGGGTGTGGCCTGGGCCACGGGCGAGGTGTGGATGAAGGTCCCACACAGCCTTAAGATCGTCTTGAAGGGCCGCAGGGCTCCCTGGGTAGCCGGCAAGGATGTGATCCTCCACATTATCGGCCGCATCGGGGTAGAGGGAGCCAACTATCTCTCCATGGAGTACCATGGCGATGGGGTAGCCGACCTGACCATGGAGGATCGGTTCACCATGGCGAACATGACCACTGAGGCCCAGGGCAAGGTGGGCTTGTTCCCCGTCGATGGGCGAACCCGAGAATTCCTATCGGGTCGCTTCCACCGTGAATACACCGTCCACGAGGCGGATCCAGGTGCCAAGTACCTGGATACTGTCGAGGTGGACTTGAGCAGGCTGGAGCCTGTGGTCGCGGCGCCATTCCTTCCATCGAACGCCCGGCCGGTGCGGGAGGTGGCGGGTACCACGATCGATCAGGCCTTCATTGGGGCCTGCACAAACGGCTGGCTGGCTGATCTTCGAATTGCCGCCGACCTGATGAAGGGGAAGAAGGTCCACCCGGACGTCCGCTGCATCGTTGTTCCCGCCACCCCAACCATCTACCGGCAGGCTCTGAAAGAGGGGATCATCGAGACCCTATCGGAGGCAGGGTGTGCCATCAGCACCTCCACCTGTGGACCCTGCATGGGTGGCCACATGGGCGTCCTCGCGGCTGGAGAGAGGTGCGTCAGCACCAGCAATCGCAACTTCCGAGGCCGGATGGGGCATACCGAGTCGGAGGTGTACCTGGCGAGCCCGGCGGTGGCGGCGGCCTCGGCTATCATGGGGCGGATCGCCCATCCTGAGGAGGTAGCATGAAGCTGGTAGGTCGAATCTGGAAGTATGGACCCAACGTCGATACCGACGTGATCATTCCCGCCCGCTACCTCACGGAGTTCCGCGCCGAGGAGCTGGCCAAGCATTGCATGGAGGATCTGGACAGCTCTTTCGTCGAGGAGGTCAAACCCGGCGACCTGATCGTGGCCGGCCGCAGCTTCGGCATAGGCTCCTCTCGGGAGCACGCCCCTGTGGCCATCAAGGCCTCCGGTGTCGCCGCGGTGATTGCCCCCTCCTTCGCCCGCATTTTCCACCGAAACGCGATAAATGTCGGGTTGCCGGTTGTGGAGTGCGAGGGGATCGAGGAGGATGTGGAGAAGGGCGACGAGCTAGAGGTGGATCTGAGCGAGGGCACGGTGCTCAACCGCCGCAGCGGCAAACTGTTCCGGGCCAGCCGCTACCCCGACTTCATGCTGGGGATCATCAACGCCGGTGGGCTGGTGAATTACACCCGGGAGAAGCTGCGCTCGTAGGGACTATGGATTACCCGATATCCAAATCGGTTGCTGGTTGACCGAGAGCCACAGACAGATGGCTGTGGCTCTCGGTCTATAGGGCAAGGCGACTTGTGCCAGATCATGCTACACTACGTGGCGGGAAAGAGCGTCACAATCCAGTGCCGGCCATCCCTTGTAGCCAGGAGACAATGCCATGATAGACCCGATGTCAGCGATCCCGGCGAATGTGGATGTCCAGTCCGCCGCCAAGCAACTTGTGCGGAAACTGCCTGCTAATCTAAGGGCCCTCCTGGTCGAGCTTCTCGGAGTGATGGAACGCTCTGCGCAAGAACATTCCGTCCCTATGACAAGGATGGAGCTCATCGCTGAGCGGGATCCGGAAGACGGAACGGAGAAGATCGTGCTTCGGCAGTGGGTGCGTATGCCCCACGAGGCGGTCATGGATTATTGGGCAAAGATGGGCCGCGACATCGATAGCTGGGCGAGCGGGCTGCCCGAGCCGGCTGCCGACCAACTTGGCGAGCGGGTGGCATTCGCCGTGTATCCAGAAGCGACCGATGCCGCTGCCTGATGCCTTCGACCCGCTCGACTTCCTGGCTCTGGCTAAGGAACTGGCCGAGGTCGGGGGAGAAGATCGCCTTCGCACTGCCATAGGTCGGGCCTACTACGGCCTCTTCCTGTTGGCCAGGGAAAGGACTGGGGCTTTCCCCACCAGGAAAGAGGACAGCGCCCATACCTTGGTCATCAATGCCGTCAGGAAGCGCAGGGGGTTTGCCGTCGGGAACTACCTCTACAGGCTGAAGCAGCTCCGCATAACGGCGGATTACCAGCTACTATCGGTCGATGTTGCCCTGCAGGACTGGGATCAGAACTGGGCGACGGCGCAGGCCCTTGTGCAACGTCTCCTCCCCGAGCTGCAGGCTCTGTAGACCGCGGAACAGCTGGTGGTCCATCCAACAAGTAGATGTCACTTTAGGCCTTGCGTCTAACCGCAGGTTCCCCGGTATGTCAGTCCCGTTCCCGTTTCTCCCTTCGCAGGGTGGACAGTTCCTCGGCGACGTCCCGCTCCACCTCCGCAGGCTCCTTGTCGAGGTTGCGATTCCGGATCTCGTCAACTACCTGGAATCGCTCCTCCCTCTCCCGGTCCAGCCGGGTCCACCGCTCGAAGTCGGCCAGCGATACCATGGCCACGACGGGAATCCCGCCCTTCTCCACGATGACGCGGACCTCGCGGTTGTAAACCTGCTTCATGATCTGGCCGAGTTTCTGTCGGGCCTCGGCTGCCGGAACCGACCGAGTCACAATCTCCTTGGCCACCGCTCACATCGCCACGTTGGCGAGTTTTGTACGATATACGTCGATAGTCATCAAAGGGCAACCACCAGCCGGCTCTCATCGGACACCATCTCCCGTTTCTGGCTCCACGCGAGTAGAATGAGCCGAGTCCAGATAGGTATCCCTCGGGTGTGCCAAGAGCACCAAGATGGTAAGTATCCTGTCACCTGCTGTGCTCAATTACTCGGCATTGGATACGACGACCCTAAAGTAAACTGCATCGTTTTGAGCAAGCCCATGAAGAGCTTTGTAAGCTATGCTCAATGTCTCGATTCTGAAACAGAGATTTTAACCCCTGACGGATGGAAAGGACGCGGAAATATTACAATAGGCGATCCTGTTTACTCGTTTGACCTGGCGACTTCGGAAGTTAGGCAGCGTCCCGCGCTTGCCGTTTACGATAGGATGCTTGGGGATGGGGAACATATGTACTCCATCGAATCTCCTACTTTGGAATTGCGGGTGACCGCTGGGCATCGTATGGTCTATCGTACAAGAGTTGGGAGAAAGAAGATTCCTTCCGAGTGGAAGATCGACACTGCAGAGTCTTTAGGCAAGAGGACATACGAATATCACGTTCCACTGTGTGGGTTTGAATCTTCTTGTGGATTAGACCTTACGGATGATGAAATACGGTTTATCGGATGGTATTTGACTGATGGAACTCGCAATCGAAAGACCGATACGATAAGTATCTGTCAGGCCGATCATCAGCCTCAGAATGCGGCTATCATTTCGTGCCTTGAAGGGTGTGGATTTTCATACAAGGTGTATCGAGGAAAAAGGAAAGCGGACCATCCGTTTAACCACACGTCAGATTTAATCCGGTATACCGTGTCCAGACGTGGAGGGCCGAAAAGTAGAGATAGGCATCTTGGATGGTCGCGTCTGGAGAAGTACATCGACAAGGATTT
>JAJYNT010000047.1 GCA_021786215.1 Chloroflexota bacterium
GATGGAGCATGGCTTCTACTTCTATAATATGTCCGGCCCGAAGCGGAGCTTCCACGTGACCCTGGCCTGGCTAGGCGCTCGCCTGTCTGACGCGACCATTGTCATCAACGGGGAAGATTACACTCTCGCCCTTCGGTCTGGTATCGCGAGCCCCGAAAAGCTGGTTAAGCTTGGCTACGGACTTGGCGTGAACCTGCAACGCTACAACCCAGGGATAGATGGGCAGCCCGTTCGAGCCAAACTGGGTCTGGCACCAGACCTCCCAGTGGTGGGCTTTGCTGGCCGGCTAACGGCCGAAAAAGGGTGCCGGGAGTTCGTCGAGGCGGCAGCGCAGGTGAGCAAGGTAGTCCCCCAGATCCATTTCCTGGTGATAGGGCCGTCAGAGGGGGAAACCAGGTCGAAACTGGAGTCGTTGGCCAGACAGCTTGGCGTCAATCATCAGCTGCACTTTCTGGGAATGAGGTCCGATCTGAACGACCTATACGCGAGCATGGACATCTTCGTGTTGCCCTCCTACCGAGAGGGGGTAGGGCTGGTGCTGGAGGAAGCCGCGGCTATGGCCAAGCCAGTAATCGCCACCAACATACGAGGCTGCAACGAAGTGGTCGTGGATGGTGAAACGGGGATACTGGTCCCACCTCGGGATTCCAAACGGCTGGCCGAGGCCACGATAGAGCTGCTACGTGACGAAACCAAACGGCGGCGGATGGGTCAGGCCGCCCGGCGCCGCGCGGAAACCTTTTTCGACGAGAACCAGAAGTTCTCGTTCATTGAGGAGCTGTACGCGCAACTGCTCGAGAAGAAGGGCTTGCGGTAATCAACAAATGGCCTATTCGCAGGCAATGGATGACCTTGTGCTGATCGCTAAGCGCATAATGGACCTAATGATAGGATCCCTGGCGGCGGCGGTCTGTTCGCCGGTATTCGCTCTGGTGTCCGGGGCTATCCTGATCTCCATGGGCCGGCCCTGTCTGTTCAGACAACAGCGCCCAGGACTCGCAGGCAAGCCCTTTACGCTGCTCAAATTCCGTACGATGTTGGACACGCGCGACAAGAATGGCCAGCTGCTGCCCGACAAAGATCGCCTAACACGCCTTGGTCGCTTCCTTCGCAGCGCCAGTCTCGACGAGCTTCCAGAGCTGTTCAACGTGTTGCGTGGCGAAATGAGTCTCGTGGGGCCCCGGCCGTTACTCATGCAGTACCTGGATCGTTACACTCCCGAGCAGATGCGTCGCCACAACCTGCCGCCCGGCATCACCGGTTGGGCACAGATTCACGGACGAAACGCCATCTCCTGGGAGGAGAAGTTCGCCCTCGATCTCTGGTACGTGGACAACTGGTCCATCTGGTTGGATCTCAAGATACTTGGTCTCACAGTCCTGAGCGTTCTGAAGCGTCAGGGCATAAGTCAACCGGGCCATGCCACCATGGAAGAGTTTCAGGGAACACCCCACGGCAACTCGGTGAACCGACGATGAAGCGAGTTCTGATCGTTGGCGCAGGCGGACACGCGCAGGTAGCGGCCGATGCGCTATTGCGCTCGATGCAGATCGCGCCAACGGCTGAGCCAATAGGGTTCCTGGACGACGACCCGCGGCTTATGGGAGCTAGCATCCTTGGGCTGCCTGTACTCGGCCCCTTGGCGGAGATTGGCAGTTTCAGCCACGATGCGGTCTTTGTGGCCATCGGCGACAATGCCACCCGTGCCCGGCTCTTTGTCCACTTGGTTAGTGAAGGAGAAGACATCGTGAACGTCGTGCACCCGAACGCGGTGCTGGCACCTTCGGTACAGCTGGGGAGGGGCATCCTGGTGTGCGCGAGCGCGGTGGTAAACACTGGAACCGCCATCGCCGACAACTCTGTCGTCAACACCGGAGCAACTGTGGACCATCACTGTACTATCGGAGCCCACTGCCACATTGCACCAGGGGTGCATCTGGGTGGGAACGTCAAGATCGGCGAAGGGAGCTTCCTGGGTATTGGCACGGTGGTAATACCCGGCCGTCGCATCGGAGAGTGGTCTATCGTTGGCGCCGGATCGGTCGTCACCCGAGACATTCCTAGCAACGTAACAGCGGTTGGACTGCCCGCCCGAGTCGTGAAGGCACATCCAGTAGACCGACATCAAGAATCGAGGGGTTAGAGATGCGAGTACCGATGTCCGGACCGAGCATCACCGAAGAGGAGATCAGAGCGGTCAACGAGGTGCTGCACACTCCAGTCCTGAGCATAGGCGCGTGGCTGGAAAGCTTCGAGGGGAAGGTAGCCGATTTCATCGGCACGCGACACGCCAAGGGGGTGAGCAGCGGAACCGCGGGGCTCCACCTGTGCGTGATCGCGGCCGGTCTCTCCGACGGAGACCTGTGCATCACCACCCCGTTCAGCTTCGTCGCTACGGCCAACTCCCTGTTGTATGAACGGGCGGTGCCCGTGTTCGTGGACATAGATCCGGTGAGCATGAACCTGGACCCGGCTCTGGTATCGGAAGCCGTGGACGCCATTGTGAGTGGCAAACCCGGGGCAAAGAGGTTCCTTCCACCCGCGCTTCGAGGTCAGCCAACGGACAGGTGGTCACACAAGCTGAAGGCTATCATGCCGGTCCACACCTTCGGCCAACCAACGGACATGGATCCTCTCCTGGATTCGGCGCGCCGGCACGATCTGCTGGTGATCGAGGACGCCTGTGAGGCGTTGGGCGCCAGCTACAAGGGTCGAAAAGCGGGCACTCTGAGCGATGCAGCGGTTTTCGCCTTTTACCCCAACAAGCAGATCACGACGGGCGAGGGCGGGATGATCGTCACCGACCGGGCACAGTGGGACGCCCTGTTCAAGAGCTTGCGAAATCAAGGGAGGGATGTCTTCGACTCCTGGCTGGATCACAGCCGACTGGGCTACAACTACCGGATGGACGAGATGAGCGCTGCCCTGGGGGCAGTGCAGATGGGACGGATCGAGGAGTTGCTGGCCAGGCGTGATCGGATCGCCCGAATGTACAACGAGCGGCTGGCATCGGCAGACGGAGTCTCCATTCCACAGGTCGTCCCAACCACCACTCGGATGAGCTGGTTCCTGTACGTCGTCCATCTGGATCCAGAAGTTGACCGCACAGCTGTAATGGCGTATCTTGAGGAACGTGGCGTGCCCTCCAGGGCCTACTTCCCGCCCATACAGCTACAGCCCTTCTACCGCAAGCTCTTTGGCTATCAGGAGGGCGATTTCCCGGTCACCGAAATGATAGCTCGCTCCACCTTGGCGTTACCGTTCTCCGGCGTCATGACGGAGGAGCAGGTGGACGCAGTGTGCGACAGGCTGGGAGAAGCGGTGAAACAGGTGAGGCAGAAAGGCTAGGTTGCGGCAGAGATTGAGCATCGGGGACACGCTGCACTCTCAACATGGTCCCTGGCTGAGCTTCCGAGGCCGGCATCTCCTCGTCATAGACGTTATCTGTGTGGGCGCAGCCTTCGTTCTCGCCTTTGCCCTCCGGCTCGACATACCCGAGCGGGCGTTCCCAGCATACCTGCCCCGCTACGCCTGGCTGCTGGCACCACTCCTCGCGATCAGGATCGGCGTCAACCTCCGCTTCAACCTGTACCAGCGGCTGTGGCGATACGCCAGCGTGGAGGAGATGCAGGCGATCGTCCTGGCCACCACCGCGGGCTCGGTGCTGTTCGGAATCGTGGTGCTGGGACTCAGCTACACGGGGCCCGGCGCACCGGCCTACGGCTTTCCGCGCTCCATCGTGGGGATAGAGTGGCTGCTCTCCATGGCGCTGTTCGGGGGGAGCCGCTTCTCGTTGCGAACGGTTCAGGCCGGAAGGTGGGTCGGTGGGCAGAGGGTGGATCAATCCCGGATTGGGACCGTTCAGCGGGTGCTGATCGTGGGAGCGGGGGATGCTGGCGCGGGTGTCGCCAAGGAGCTGCGATTGCGCCCACGGCTGGCGATGGAGCCGGTGGGATTCATCGACGACGACCCCCAGAAGCGGGGGATGCTGATCCATGGGATCAAGGTGATGGGAAACCGTTCGGAGCTG
>JAJYNT010000253.1 GCA_021786215.1 Chloroflexota bacterium
CTTGGCCCTGTCTCGAGGGCTACGAGCGCTGTACACCACCCCCATCAAGGCACTGTCTAACCAGAAGTTCCGCGACTTCCGCTCGCGCTACGGCAACAGGGTTGGCCTGATGACCGGCGACCTGGTCGAGAACCCATCGGGACGGCTGCTCGTGATGACCACCGAGGTGGCCAGAAACATGCTGCTCCAGGACCCAGCTCTCTTCCAGGACGTCGGCTGCCTGGTCTTCGACGAGGTCCACTACCTTGCCGACCCGGAGCGGGGCACGGCATGGGAGGAGAGCATCCTGCTCGTGCCCTCTTACGTGCCGCTCGTCTGCCTGTCGGCCACCGTGGCCAATGCCGGCGAGATAGGCGACTGGATTCGCACCACCGGAAGACAGGTGGAACTGGTCGAATCGGACCATCGAGTGGTGCCGCTCAAACATCGCTACTACCTGGATGGGGTTCTCTACCCCATCCTGAATGGCAAGGGAGCCCAGCTACCCTCCTTGCCCCACCCCGAGGGCGAACGAAACGGCACCGGCAAGCTCACTCCAGTCAACTCAAAGACCGACCGCGGGGCCCAAGACTCCTGGACCAGCACTCAGCACTCGGCCTCTAACGGAGGGCGAAACGGCTCGCGACCCAAAACCGCTGCGGAGCTGCCTCCCGAGCCCCCGGAAGTGGTTCGAGCCCTGGCCAGGGCCGATCTGCTGCCCGCTATCTACTTTATGTTCAGCCGCCGCGCTGTCGAGGAGGCCGCCGACAGCTGCCGTCGTCTGAACCTGCTGCCTTACAGCCAGACTGCCGAAGTTCGCCGCCTGACTCAGGAAAAGCTGCGCGATCTGCCAAATGAGGACCGCACCTTGCCTCAAGTGGAGCGGCTTCTGACGCTGCTCCCCAAGGGCATCGGCTTCCACCACGCCGGACTGCTCCCCCCACTGAAGACCCTGGTAGAGGAACTGCTGGCCGGCGGGCAATTGAAAGTGGTCTTCGCCACCGACACCCTGGCGCTGGGAATCAACGTGCCCGCCCGCTCCGTGGTAGTGGGAGAGCTTACCAAGTTCGACGGGCAGATCCGAAGGCCGCTATCGCCCAGCGAATACCGGCAATTGACCGGGCGGGCCGGACGCCGCGGCATGGACGCCGTGGGCTACTCTGTACTGATCCACACCCCCTGGGTCGGTCTGGATCGGGCTGTGGAAATCGCCACCGGGGAGGTAGCCCCCCTCGAAAGCGCCTTCCGACCAGGCTACAGCACCGTCCTGAACCTCCAGCAACAGACCTCCGACGAAGACAGGCTGGCTCAGATAATCGCAGGAAGCCTTCGCCAGTTTCAGGAAGGGGGAAGGCTGCGGAAACTTGCCGAGGAACGGGACGAGATCCAGGCCATCCTCGCAACCCTAACCGACGACTGTCCGGTCTGCGGCAACCCCGCGCACTGGCTGGAACAGGAGAAGATGTTGAAACGAGAGCAGGAGCGGGCGGAGTCTGCCCTGGAAGCCGCTCACGCCGACGAGGCCATCCTGGAAGAACGGCTGTCCGCCTGGCCATGGCAGCATGGGAAGAACGAGAGAAAGCAGTGGATCCGGTCGGCCTCTCCCGGCACCCTGGTCTACTCACGACAGCACGGCTGGATGGCCTTCCTCGGACCCGCTCGCGAGGGAGTGGGCTCCTTCTTCTCCAGGGATGGCATCGTCTCGTTAGCAACCTACGGGGAGCTGCACTACCTGCCGAATCCACCCTTCCATATGCCGTTGCCCGAGTCGGTATCCTCCCGAGCCGGACTCGTCGACTGGGTGGCGGACGACCTCAGCGAGCGAGAAGCCAACACGATGGCCGAGGCGCTACAGACATTGGAACTGCCAGATCTCGAGGCTCAATCCCTGGAAATGAGGGCTGCCGCCCGTGCGGAAAACGCCGAGGCCATTCGGAAGCTGGACGAGCGCATCGCCGCCGCAGAGGCTCGCAGGCAGGAGGCCGCCCGAGCCCTGGCTCAGAACCCCTACCGGAGCTGTCCCCATCGACCTCTGCACAGACGCACCGAGAGGGACCGCCGCCACTACTCGAGCCTTCTGGTCGAGACGACCCATGAACTGGATCTGGCCAGAAAGGATGCGAGCAGGAAGGCCTACAGAACCCTGCGGTCCCTCCGTTCCGTCCTGGAGCGCTTCGGCTATCTGTCCGGTGAAAAGGCCACCCGCAAGGCGGGAATGCTGATGCGGCTCTTTGACTCCAACGGACTGATCATCTCGGAGCTCCTGGACTGGGGAGTCCTGGCCGGCCTATCGGGAGCGGAGCTGGCTGAGGTGGCCTCCTGGTTCGCATTCGACAGGGATGGAGCGGGACGTCCGTTGGCCATCACGGAACGGTTGGCGAGGGTGAGAGCCGCCGCCGACACAATAGGACGGCAGGTGCTGGAGATCGAGCGGAGGAGCGGGGTGGACCTCTCTCACCCCCTGCCCGCCGACTTCCGGGGAGTTGCCCTCGGATGGGCAAACGGCTCCAGCCTGACCGATCTCAGCCAGCGCTCCGGTCTAGCTGAGGGGGACATCGTCTTCGCCCTTCAGAAGACCATCGACCTCTGCAGGCAGATCGCCCAGGCCGCCGCTCACTCCAGAACCCCCTCCGCCGTGACAACAGCAAGAGAGGCCGAGCGGCTACTTCGGAGGGGCGTGGTCGACAGCTACTACCGATGGGTCGTGGGGCAGGTCTCAGATTCGTAGCGACTCACACCTCGACCATGGGTGCAGGGATGGAGGATAGTGGTACCGCCAGGGGGAAGCATAGCCTGGATAGCGGGATTTCCCTGGAGATGCCGGTCACTGGGAACGACGTCCGGCGCCGGCGGCCATCCTCCTAACCACCTCAAGCGGTCTTCCGCAACGGCTCTCTGAGGACCTCGACAACGACGCTGTCCAGGCTCTCAGCCCCGATCCGCTCCTGGGCGTCCAGGATCTCGATACCCACCACGTGGCCATCGGCGTCAAAGTCCACAGTGATCCTTCCTCGATGTCCCTGCTTTCGGCGGGTCTTACGTCGCGCAGTTCGATGTAGATGGCATCCGCCTCGGGATCGTAGCTAATCTTCATGGTTAGGCAGCCGGTGCATCCACGTCGATGGTGATGACCGGAACCTCGTCACCCTCAGGCACCAGCAGACCGTGGGTGATTAGCCCCTCGATGTGTAGGGCTATGGCCTCCTTGGCGCGCTCGATGCATTCCTCTACTGTCTCGCCCTGGGTAAAGCAACCAGGCAGCGCAGGAATGGTGACCGAGTACCCGCCTTCTTCCGGCTCAGGGTGCAGCACGATGGTGTAGCGGTAGTGCTTCACAGTAGTCTCCTTAACTCTTCCGGCGTCAGTCCTGCCTGGGCGAGCACGCTGGTTAGGGTGCCTGGTTTCAGGATCTCGCCGGAGTGTACCGGCACCGTCACCACCCCAGGCTTATCGGAGTGGGCCAGTTGGGGATGACTCCCCCGCTGGCGCTCCGGTATCCATCCGTCCTTGCGCAACGCCCGGAGCAGCTCCGCCGCCGTGATCCTAGGCAGCCTAGTACACGTTGGCTGAAATCCATTCTCGGTTCAGACCGTCAATGGGCGGCCCGCATAGGTCCACTTGAACACCTTGGCCATGGTACGGTTGTAGTAGTCAATGAAGGCCAGAATGCGCTGGCACAGGTCGTCAATGGAAGTGAAGCTGGCCCTCTTCAGCAGCCTGCGCACCAGGATGCTGAACCAGATCTCCACCTGGTTCAGCCAGGAGGAGTGCTTTGGCGTGTACAGGAAGCGGAGGCGGTGGCTCGGGTCGCGCAGGAAGTCCGCTCGCGTCTCCATCGACTTCAGGATACCGCGCTTGCCTTTCTCGCCCAGGTCGGTCTCAATCCCGCATTGCTCGGCCACGAAGCTGACCAGGGAGGCCGATTGGCCGATTGATGGATGTTCAGATTGTCCGCGATGAAGATCCACTTCCCCGTCGGGTCGGTGGCGACCGTTTGGGCGATGTGGGCTGTGAAGTCCTCTTCCGTGCGGGTCGGTCCCACCGTGGGAGC
>JAJYNT010000085.1 GCA_021786215.1 Chloroflexota bacterium
TGAACTCCCGACTGGAGCGCTCCCGCAGAACGGCGCGAAGTGTGGTCCAGTCGCCTGAACTATCCTTGACTCCTGCTACACGCGGTAGGTTTGCCAACCGCAAGACTAATGGTGCTGAGAGAGCGATCCTGGTGGCCGAGGGGATACTGTACAGCAGAAGTGGACGGTCGGCAGCTTCGGCGATACGTTGGAAGTGGTCAAACAGCTCGGAGTCGTTGAAACCACCATAGTAATATGGCGAAGTGGCAACGTACCCATCCAACCCGCGGTCAGCCAAAGCCCGAATCTCGTCGATCACAGCCGCCGTGCTAGGCTGTAGTACACCCGCAATCACAGGGACTCGCCCATTGACGGCCTCCACGGCCGCCTCGACCAGCTGCTGACGGACGGACGGTCGCACGCCCGCTCCTTCCCCCACGGATCCCAGAAGGAAAAGGCCGTCGACGCCGCCTGCCAATATGTAATCAACTAGCCGCTTCACCGAAGGACGGTCCAGCCGCTCCTCTTCATCGAGGGGCGTGAGCATGGACGGCACAATACCCGAGAATAGTGGACTCAAGAGAATTCTCCTTTCGATATGCGGGTTCAGCCACTTGCCTTAGCGCGAGGCCCCAAGGGTGCGTGCGCTTGAGTGGTGAGCAAGGGATTACCGATATGCGTGTACCCACATCCGGCTTCGAGTCAACCAAGTCCAACACGAACCGTGGCCAAGTATTGACTTCGAGGCTTAGTGGTGCATCCGCCAAGTTTGCTGCACCTTTACCCGCCGCTAAAGCAGCGGGCTGAGAAAACGAAGCCCGCTGAAGCGGGCTGGGACTGCCGGCGGAACGAGACGGATTGGTCTCAGCCCAGTTTACTGGGCTTGGTCTTTTCAGCCCGAGGCTTGAGCCTCGGGCATGGCTCGCGAAAGTGCGTCCCACTTGATGGACGGACCATTTAGTCGTATGTTACCAATTTAGCTTACATTGGGGCGTGAACCGTGTCAAACATTGCACTTTTCTGGACAAGAGTAGAAACAACGGCAGAATCTTACCTGCGTTTAGAAAATCTCTTGCAGGCCGTTCGATGATCTGCTATGGTAGCGGCGGCACGTTTAGCATCGCGACCCGGCGGACCTTCGGCCTGGTTCCTTGGCAAGGCATCCCGCATGCGGATCTAGCAGAGACTAAACTGTGACCAGACTTCTCGACACGTGAAAGGGGTCAGGGAAAAGTGAGCTTTGCGGACAAAACCTTGCGTTGCCGCGACTGCGGGCAGGAGTTCGTGTTCACGGTCGGTGAGCAGGAGTTCTTTGCAGAGAAGGGGCTCATGAACGAGCCACAGCGCTGTCCGGCTTGCCGCTCTGCCCGGCGGCGCGAGCGAGCAGGGCGCGATCCTCGTGAAATGCACACGGTGATTTGCGCGCAGTGCGGGGCTGAGGCGACTGTGCCGTTCGTGCCGAGGAACGATCGACCGGTCTACTGCAGTAGCTGCTTCGATCAGATCAGGTCTCAGGGCAGGGAATAGCCGCGCCTGGTCGCGAAGAGGGAACAGAGAAAGCGGGGAAGGCAGCCTTACGGCACCTTCCCCGCTTTCTCTATCCTGGTGAACCTGTGTTGCCCCAATGTCTACCCTGTTGTCCCGTGCACACAACTTGTCACCGTGAGCGCGTACGCAGTCATCCTGAGCGAAGCGAAGGATCTCCTCGTCAGGTGGGGACGCTTCGTTTTCGGAATACTTCCAGCGCGGCATCCGGTCGTGGCTTTCACGATCCGACCAACTCTAGTGGATGACGACCATGAAGGGCTATTACGTCTACATCATGTCGAACGCCTCGCGAACCCTCTACGTGGGCGTGACGAATGACCTGCAGCGGCGCGTCTACGAGCACAAGCAGAAGCTCCTTCACGGTTTCACGAGTAAGTACAACCTGACGCTCCTTGTCTACTTTGAAACGGCACCCGACATACTGGCTGCCATCGCACGCGAAAAGCAAATCAAGGGTTGGCTAAGGGCGAAGAAGGTCGCCCTAGTGGAGCCGGTGAACCCGAAATGGCTGGACTTGAGTGCACAGTGGCAGTAACGAGGAGATCCTTCGCTTCGCTCAGGATGACAGGTAGGTGCGGCAGTTTTCATCGTTTCTGGCGGCCCGTCAGGGCCATGGGATGCTCAGCATGAGAATTGCCATCACCTCCGCTGTGGCGATGTACTCTGTTCGCCATTGGTGTGATGGGCATGAAATGGTACAGGGGGGAAAAGATGATCCGCATCGGTACGAGTGGCTGGTCCTACCCCTCCGGCGAGGGGCGCTGGGACGGGGTCTTCTACCCCAGAGGCAAGAGCGTCGACCACCTCGAGTTCTACGATCGCTACTTCGACATCGTCGAGATCAACAGCATACAACTACCTATACTCTCCTGAGCAATTGGGCGACCTCACTCGAGAGGTGAAGGAGGTGAGCGACCGCACCTTGGACAGCTACGTCTTCTACAACAACCACTACGGTGCCAAGGCCGTCGTCAACGCCGTCCAGATGAGGCTGCAACTGGGCCAGCGGCTGCCGGCCGAACTGCCCGACACCCTCCTGGAGTCATACCCGTTCCTCAAGGACAGCTTCCAGAAGGGGAGTTGACCTCACTCGCATCACACCCTCTTAGCCGTTTTTTTGCAGGCTGTTATCACTTCTGGCGGCAACTTCCACGAGTACCAGATATCCACCCCGGGCTCCCAGCCATTCGGAATAGCCGAGGATGCCAACGGCCGTGTGTGGTTCACTGAGACTGCCGGCAACAAGATAGGCAACATGACAGCGGATGGCCAGATCGGGCAGGACAACATTCCCACCGCGAACGCCCAGCCTCACGGCATTGCCCTCGACGCCTCCGGCAACATGTACTTCACCGAGACCAATAGCAACAAGATCGGTAGACTGTCCGGTGGCGTCTTCACGGAGTACGACATCCCGACGGCCGACTCCCAGCGGTGGGGGATCACCGTGGACAAGAACGGCAATATCTACTTCACCGAGCGGAACGCCAACAAGATCGGCCGGACCACCTTCCGGGTACCGATCTGACCAACGCCTTCGTGCAGGAGTAGGCGGGAACAACCTTCGAGCGTGCCCAAAGTCGTTGCTATTCACTCCTGGCGACGGGCAGCGTGAAGCTGAATGTGCTCCCCTTCCCCAACTCGCTCTCGACCCAGATCTCGCCGCCATGAGCCTCGACCAGCCGTTTGGTGATGTAAAGTCCGAGCCCCAGCCCTTCCCTGCGCTCCAGGGCCCGGCGGGTTCGGAGAAAGGGCTGAAACAGCAACTCCATCTCGTCCGGGGCTATGCCTCTTCCCCTGTCTGACACGGAGGCAACCACCTTGCCGTCGCGCTGCTGCAGTCTCACCGTAACCTCGGTGCCGGGGTCCGAGTACTTGAGGGCGTTGCTGAGGAGGTTGGTGAATATCCGCTCCAGCCGGTTCGGGTCGGCCAGCACCGGTGGCATCCCCGCGGGGGTCTCCACTCGCACCCGATCCATCTCCATCACCCCGGCCAGTCTCACCTTCAGATCTGAAAGGAAGGCGCCCAGTTCGATGGGAACCCGCTCCAGCCGCAACTGGCCGGACTCCAGCCGGGCGGAATCAACCAGGTCCTGGATCATGGCGTTCATCCGTCTGGCTCCGGCGATAATTGCCTCGATGCTCCGGCGCTCGCGCTCGTCGCGAACACGGGCTTCCATTAGCCGGTCCAGCAGTTGCGCCTGAGTCAGGATGACCGTGAGGGGTGTGCGCAGGTCGTGGGACACCGTGTGCAGGAGGTTCTCCCGCTCCTCTTGAAGCTCGTGCATGACTGTGACGTCGGCAAAGTCGAGCACCGCACCGAGCAATTCGCCCTGACTCATGCGGATGGGCGCCGAACTTACGGCAACCCACAGGGCTCTCCCGTCGACGGTTCGGAGGATCAGCAGCTGGCTAACAACCGTCTCTCCTCGAAGTGCCCTCGCTCCTGGCGTTTCCCCGGCCGGCACCGGCTTGCCGTCGGGCGTCGCTAGG
>JAJYNT010000136.1 GCA_021786215.1 Chloroflexota bacterium
GTTCGTTTTCGCTCGGTGACGTCACGGATGATGCTCAGGAGTACCCGCTCACCACCCAACTCGGCCCCCTGCGAACTGACCTCCGCCGGAAAAGTGCTGCCGTCCTTCCGACGGTGAACGACCTCGAACAGGATCCCCTCCCGATCGGCCCGCTCCATCTGTGCGGCGGACTCTCGGACATCATCCGGCGAGCGTAGCTCTTGGACGGTCATGGTGAGCAGCTCAGCGCGAGTATAGCCATAGGCCTTGACGGCGGCACGGTTGGCGTCGATGATCTGTCCCCCGCGTCGAACGAACAGGATGACGTCCCTTGCGCCCTCGAACAGCACCCTGTAGGGCTCCAGAGCTTCCACCAGGTTCGAGTCCTTATCTGTTCCCCCCGTCCTGGCTCCACTCAGCCCCAACCTGTCCGCGGATGGATCTGTCCTTTTCCTGTTCTTGCCTTTTCCTTCCACCATCCCGCCTCGCACAAGCGAACAGAGTACAACTTCAGCAATACAACATAACAGTACCACGCTTGGCGGTAAGATCGGAATAGGGGTGGCATAACGACATCCTCCAGATTGTAAGAGTATCTATCCTCAGGCACTCAAGTTGCTAATCTCCTTCCCCAGCTTCATCATGGGCTGCCACACCCCGAAGCGTCGGCTACGTCGTGGACGCGGACGTGATACCGCGAGCAGCATGAGGCAGACACGGGGGTTATGCCGGAATCCCGTGATCAATCGTTTCGGAGTGCTTAGGGGGTAATCGAGATGGCAAGACAGAAGGGCGGTCTCGAGGGGGTAGTGGCCCTGGATTCCTCCATTTGCGAGGTGGACGGCGTAAAAGGCAGGCTGTTCTATCGAGGCATAGAGATCGACGAGTTGGCCGCCAACTCTACCTATCCTGAAACGGCCTACCTCCTCTGGTACGGACAGCTGCCGACCCAAGACCAGCTGGACGGCCTGATGGCGCAGTTCTACTCCCAGCGGGAACTCCCTCCGGAAATCCTACGAATGATCGTGGAGTTCATGCCGTCCTGGGACTCTATGGAAAGCCTGCGCACCACGGTGTCTGCCATCTCGGGATACGATCCCGGTGGACTGGAGCACAACCCGCGGGATGATCAGAAGAGGGCGATCTCCTTGACCGCCCGAATGCCCACCATCATCGCCGCCTACCAGCGGGCACGACAGAAGTTGCCGCCTGTGCCACCGAGCAGCGGCCTGGCAACCGCCGCCAACTTCCTGTACATGCTCTCCGGCGAACGCCCCTCCGCGAGAAGGGCCAGGATCCTGGACGTCTGTCTGATCGTCCACGCCGACCACGAGTTGAACGCCTCCACCTTCGCCGCGCGTGTCGCGGCCTCCACCCTCGCGGATATATACGCCGCCGTCAGCGCCGGCATTGCCACACTCGATGGGCCGCTGCATGGCGGCGCGAACGAGCAGGTGATGGCAATGCTGGAGGAGGTCGGCACGCCGGACAGGGCTGAAGAGTATGTGATGGATCTGCTGAGGCGGGGAAAGAAGGTGCCGGGCTTCGGCCATCGCGTGTACAAGACCGCCGATCCCAGGGCCACCATTATCCGTCCATTTGCGGCGGAGCTGGCGCGAGAATCCGGACAGACCAGGCTGTTCGACACCGCGAAGAGGATCGAAGAGGTGGTGATGCGGGAGAAGGGGCTGAACGCCAACCTGGACTTCGTATCCGCCCAGGTATACCACGGACTGGGCATCCCCACCGACCTGATGACACCCGTCTTCGCCATGAGTCGCAGCGCTGGATGGACCGCCCACATCCTGGAGCAGTACTCCAGCAACCGGCTGATTCGGCCTCGAGCCAAGTATGTGGGTCCCAAACAGCTCCACTACGTCCCTGTTGAGCAGCGCAAAGAGAAGGCCGCGTGAGGGGGTGCACATGACACAGGCAGAGCAGCTCGCCGCATTCGTTCAGATGGCCCGCTACCAGGAGCTCTCCGACGCGGCCCGCGATCAAATCAAGGTCAGAATTCTGGACGCCATTGGCTGCGCGATCGGCGCCGTCGAGGGCGACCCAATGCGGGCCATCAGGGCTGAGATCGCGGAGTTCGGCGGTACCCCACGCTGCAGCCTGATAGGCAACAAGAAGTCGTCGCCAGACCGGGCCGCCCTCTACAACAGCGCGCTGGTGCGCTACCTGGACTTCAACGACTCCTATCTCGCCAAGGGGGAGAGCTGTCATCCCAGTGACAACCTCGGGGCGGTGCTCGCGGCAGCCGAGTATGCCGACCGCAGCGGCAAGGAGTTGATGACATCCCTCGCGGTAGCCTACCAGGTCCAGTGCCGCCTCAGCGACGTGGCCCCCGTCCGAAGCAAAGGGTTCGACCATACGGTGCAGGGGTCATACGCCCTCGCGGCCGGTATCTCCAAGGCCCTCGGGCTGGGACAGGAGCAGACCACCAACGCCATCGCGATCTGCGGCACCGCGTTCAACGCCCTGAGGGTCACCCGGACCGGCTCCCTCTCCAATTGGAAGGGCCTGGCCTACCCCAACGACGCCTTCTGCTGCGTGCACGCGACCTTCCTGGCAAGCCACGGGATCACCGGACCGAGGGCGGTCTTCGAAGGGAACAAGGGCTTCATGGAGGCCATTTCCGGCCTCTTTCAGATCGACTGGTTGCGAGAGGATCTGGAACGGGTCACGCGCACGATACTGAAAAGGTACAACGCGGAGGTTCATTCTCAGTCGACGCTGGAGGCAGTTCTGGAGCTCAGAGGAGAGGCGGGATTCTCGGCTGATCAGGTGGACCGGATCGAAGTCGAGACATTCGATGTGGCTTACAACATCATCGGGGGAGGCGAGGAGGGAGAAAAGACCGCTATCCACACCAAGGAAGAAGCCGATCACAGCCTTCCTTACATGGTGGCAGTGGCCATCCTGGACGGCCAGGTGATGCCGGCGCAGTATCGACCCGACCGCATCCGGGCCCGGGACGTGCAGGCCCTCCTGAGGAAGGTCTCGATCCGCCCATCTGAAGAGTTGAGCCGTCGCTTCCCGAATGAAATGCCCAGTCGCGTAACAGTTCACCTACAAGACGGACGTCACCTGACGAAGGAGAAGCGAGACTACGAAGGCTTCATCACCCGGCCCATGCGGTGGGAATCGGTTGTGCACAAGTTTAAGCAGCTGGCGGCACCCTACACGAACCCCGGGCTCCAACGGGACATCGCGGCGGCCGTGGCCGACCTGGAGACAACCAGGATACCCGACCTGATGAAGATGCTGCGACAGGTTCGGATTCCCGGCGTCTCGGCCGCGAGACAGGCAGCATGAGCCTAGAGCGGAGGGGACCAACTATGGCCAACACAGATCCAAACGAGCGCGCCTTCTCATTCATCCGGGTGAACGAGCGCCCGCCAAAGCCACGACAGCGGGGGATAACGGAGATCCGTGGCCCCTACTACACCCCCATGGGCCGGCGCTATCTGGAGGACGTTCTGGACACCATGTCCAGCTATGTCGACAGCCTCAAGTTCGCCGGCGGCTCCTTCACCCTAATGCCCCGCCGGGCACTCCAGGAGATCCTGGATCTGTGCCACTCCCACGACGTGCTGATCTCCACCGGCGGCTTCATCGAGTACGTCCTGACCCAGGGCACCGACGCCGTGGATCGCTACATCGCCGAGTGCCGAGACCTGGGCTTCGACATCCTGGAGATATCCAGCGGCTTCATCACCATCTCTACAGAGGACATCCTGAGGTTGATCGAGAAGGTTCAGAAGGCCGGCCTCAAGCCCAAGCCGGAGGTGGGGATCCAGTTTGGAGCCGGTGGGGCAACCGCTGCGGCCGAACTGGAGGCGGAAGGGATTCGCGATCCACAGTGGGCGATCTCTCAGGCCAAACGGTACCTCGACGCCGGCGCCTACATGATAATGATCGAGTCAGAGGGGATCACCGAGAGCGTCAACGTCTGGAGAACCGACGTTCCCGCCAAGATCGTGGACGCGCTCGGGCTGGAGAAGGTGATGTTCGAGGCGGCCGATCCGGCCGTCTTC
>JAJYNT010000026.1 GCA_021786215.1 Chloroflexota bacterium
GTAGAAGTCGGTCACCTCGTGGGTGAAGGCGGCACCGTTCAGCATGGCGCCGATCACACCGATCACGAACGACATGTTGTAGCCCTTGTAGCCCCCCACGGGCTGGACCAGTCCCTCGAAGGCCTCCTTGGCATCGGTGGTGGGCTCGCCGAATTTGTTGAGTCCCCAGGTTTCTGGGATGGGGATGCCCGCCTTCATGGCATGGACGATCTTCCCTTTCGCCACGACACTCATCGCCATGTCCAACACCACCGGATACTCCTTCCCGGCGGGAAGGGCGATGCCGATGGGGTTATTGCCTAGAAGGGGTGTTATGCCGCCCCATGGAGCCATGATATTGCTGCCGCTCACGGTCATCGCGACGCCGATCATGTCGTGAGGGACGGCCATCAGGGCGTAGTAGGCGCAGGTCCCGAAATGGTTGCTCATCCGGACACCCACGTGCGAGGCGCCAACCTCCTTGGCCTTCTTGATCGCGATCTTCATCGCGCGCACGCCTACCACCTGGCCGATCCCATTGTCGCCGTCCACCAGGGCCGTGCCTGGGGTCTCTCGGAGGACATGGATGTTCGGCCGAGGGTTCATTCCCCCTGCACTCAGCCGCTCGATGTAAGGCTGAATCCTGATGGACCCGTGGGAGTACACCCCTCGTAGGTCTGCCTCCACCAGGTGGTCGGCCACTATCGCCGCGTCTTCCCGTGGAAGGTTCTGCTTGACGAACAGCTCGGTTATGAACTCTCGGAGGTCATTGGGCATCACGATAATGCCGGCTTCCTCACCTGCCATAAGATCGACTCCTTTCATATCTCACATTTGCTGACATATCCGGTCCCGAGGGCCGCTCCATTCGGTGGTTGCGTGGGCAATGGCCACGACGATTGTGGTGGACTGGGATGGGGTTGGGCTCTACTTCCGGCCCCGGCTGTTCACGCGAAGTGGGTACGATAGAGGCGGGCACCCTCCGCGCCGAACTGCTGCATCAGTTCCTTTGGGGGCTTCCGACCCTCATCAAAGTAGTAGCGAGCGGCCTGGCCTGCCACGTAGGTTCCCACGTATGCTATGGCGGTCTTCGGAGCTGCCGCAAAAAGGGTTGGCATCATCCCCGTGGCCATCCGCGCTACGGAGCGCCAGAGGATGCCACCGCCAATGATCGGCGCCAACTCCCCTGCCACCTGCATCGTCGGGGCTAGATCTCGACCGTAGACGGCGCTGATCCGCAGCACCATCATTACCTGATTCTTGGTCAGGACGAAGAAGTCCGCGATATTGCCGGCCACCCCACCGAAGAATGGCAGATTGGCCGGCAGGTTAGCCGCGAGGGCAAACTGGGAGTTTACCCGGCAAGTTTCGGCTATGATCTGCTCCACCACCGTCTGTCGCAACGTCGGAAGCTGCCTGGCCATGGAGGTCCGGGCGGTGGGGAGACTATCCAGCAGCAATGGAGCTACCTTCTCCCTGATCTCTTCCGCATTTCGAGCATCCACGAATGTGGTCTTGAGGTGTGATACGAAGGAGAAGGCGCGATAGGCAGCGTTACGTTCGTCTCGAGTCCGGCCAGTGGCATCGGCGTGGGTGAAGACCAGGATGGTAGGGATGCGAGGACGCCCAAACATAGTATCGGTCCGGCGACCCTGTTCCGCCAGATCCATATCCAATCTGGCCACCAGGATCAGGATGTCGGGGCGGTTGATCCCCACGATCTCGTGGCTCTGATGGTCCACATCCATCACCCGGAAGGGTCCGATCTGCCGTGCGGTGAGCGAATTTCCAGCCAGGGCGGCCACCAGAGAGCGCTTGCCGACGCCAGGTTCGCCAGCTACCCACAGCTCCAGTGGCGTCGTCGCCTCTCTCTCTATGCCCTCAGGATTGAACTCACGTACCACGCGCCAGAAGTCTCCCATAGCCGAAATGCCAGCAAACCTCATGGGGAACACCTTCCTCGGGTGACAGAAGTTGAGAGGGGATGCAGTTTCCCTCAAGGAGCTATTCTAACATCGCGCCGTCGCTCGATGCCACAAAGGCGCCGTCCGGCTACCGTCCCAGCAGCGCCACCTGTCGCCTGGGTGCTAGGCGAAGGATCGTTACGTTCAAGCTGCACAAGGGCTTGAGGCCGGGTCTTGTGAAACAGTAACAGGCCGTCTGATGCGGGTGAAGACGGAGCAAAACAGTCTTGACAAAGTCGCAAAGCTGCAGCTAAACTGCCTTGATTTTAGTGAAGGCTCAGTTGATGGGACCCTCTCCTCATTGGGGTCTGCCTAGACGTTAACTGGGTTGGGGATCGCCGGCGCTTCTATCCAAGGTGGCCGGCTTCCGGAAGTCCCTGGGGATTCACCAGCAGCACCGGGCCGTCGGTGTCGATGGGGTGCGCCGCTTTCCTGTTTTCTCGCGACCAGAACCGTTTTTCCATGCAGTGTGGCGTGGGCCGCTTGGAGAAAGGGGTGACGAAGCCTTTAGAGGAAGCTCTCTGTCGGCCGATCGGGGTCGGCCAGGGGCATCTGGGGTAGGCTCCCGATGCTCGACGAGTTGTCTGGATCCCGCGACATACGGCGCTTGCAGCCGAGAAGGGCTGGAGCGCATTCAAGGAGGAGAACAGGTGAGGCACTTTAGGTCCTCTATCTTGGCGCTGGTAGCCCTAGCTATGGCTGCCCTGCTGGTGGTGGCGGGCTGCTCGTCTGCGGCGCCAGCTAAGGCCCCGGAGCCTACGAAAGCCGCGGCCCCTGCCACCGCGGCTGCTCCAGCAGCGGCGGCTTCCGGCAGCCCCATTGCCGTCAAGATCGGGCTCATTGCCCCCATGACGGGCGACGTGAAGACTTTCGGCGAGTCCACCAAGAACGGTTTTGACATGGCCATCGCCGAGGCCAACGCCGCGGGCAAGCTGAAGATCACGACGGTCGTTGCCGACGATAAGAACGATGCGACTGAGGGCGTGAACGCCGCGACCAAGGAGATAACCCAGGACAAGGTCAACGCCATCGTGGGCTCCGTTTCCTCAAAGGTGTCGATCCCCATCTCCGAGGTTGCTCAGCAGAACAAGGTCGTCCAGATCACATCCACCTCGACCAACGAGAAGGTCACCGTGGACGGTGGCAAGCGGAAAGACTACGTCTTCCGCGCCTGCTTCATCGATCCGTTCCAGGGTCAGGTGATGGCCAAGTTCGTCACAGGTAACCTCAAGTTGAAGACTGCCGCGATCATGTACGACAACGCCAACGACTACAGCAAGGGGCTCGCGACCGTCTTCAAGAACGACTTCGAGAAGCTCGGTGGAAAGGTGACCAACTTCGAAGCCTACACCACCACCGACACCGACTTCTCCGCCGTGTTGACGAAGATCGCCGCCAACAAGCCGGAGTTTCTCTACCTGCCTGACTACTACAACAAGGTCAACCTGATCGCCCAGCAGGCTCGGCAGTTGGGCGTGACGGCGGTGATGGGTGGTGGTGATGGCTGGGACTCCTCCGACCTCGACACGAAGATCACGGAGGGGAGCTACTTCAGCAACCACTACAGCCCCGACGCGACCACCCCAGAGGTTCAGGACTGGGTGAAGAAGTACAAAGCGAAGTACAACGCGGTGCCTGATGCCCTGGCTACCCTGGCCTACGACGCGACCAACATGCTCACGAACGCTATCGTGAAGGCCGGAAGCAATGATCCGTCGAAGATCAGAGATGCCCTGGCAGCGACCAAGGACTTCAAGGGCGTATCGGGTAACATCACCATGGATAAGGATGGCAACCCCGTCAAGAGTGCCGTCGTTATCCAGATCAAGGGTGGCAAGCAGGTCTACGCGGCTACGGTCGCGCCGTAGCTTTCAAAGACGAGGCGGGGAGCTGGCAAGGATCAACTCCCCGCCTCTTATCTTAGGAGTCGGCAATGGACTTCGCATATCTTGGTCAGCAGCTGGTGAACGGCCTCCAGCTGGGTCTGGTATACGCGCTGATCGCCCTCGGGTACACCATGGTGTATGGAATTATCAGGCTCATCAATTTCGCCCATGGCGACGTCTTCATG
>JAJYNT010000202.1 GCA_021786215.1 Chloroflexota bacterium
TTACTGTCATGCTGAGCGAAGCGAAGCATCTCCACATTCCGCCGAGGAGATCCTTCGCTATCGCTGTTCAGAAACTTCAAGTTTCTGTGCTTCGCACAGGGTTCCCGGAACCCTGGGACACTCAGGATGACACTGGTCAGAACCATTGTGTCGCCGCACTAGTCTCGTGGTCAACCCTTTGAAATCCCGTAGGAAGTCCAAGATCGATACCTTGGGAGAAGGGCTGAGTAGGAGATGAAGATGATCGGGCATGAGACAGTAGGCATGAACTCCAACCCCTGCTGATTTCGCCCGAGACACGAGAATGGCTACACAACCCTGAGTTAAGGCAGCATCAGAGAAGAGCGGGGCCCGGCTGTCGGCGCAGAGGGTGACAGAGCAGATGGTATCGGGTTCGGAGTAGGTCGCCGAAGCAAGACGAATTCTGCTCCGCCGAGGGTATTGCCAATCGCGCAACTTCTCCCTCCAACGGCCGGGCGGCGGGGCACAAGACCCCGCCCTACGCCTGACCTTCCGGCCCCTAGCGGCGGACACAAGACCCCGCCCTACTGAAGCTTCTCCTTCAGCAGCCTGTTCACCACCCCGGGGTTGGCCTGGCCGCGGGTAAGCTTCATCACCTGGCCCACCAGGAAACCCATCGCCGGCCCCTTGCCGGCCCTGAAGTCCGCCACGGCCTGGGGATTGTTCTTGATCACGTCCTCGACGACCAACTCCAGATGGGCGGCGTCGCTGATCTGGGAGAGCCCCTTCTCCTTCACAATCTCCGCGGCGCTGGTGCCGGTGTTGAACATCTCCTCGAACACTTCCTTGGCGGTGCGGGCGTTGATGGTCCCCTTCTCCACCATCTGCAGCAGCTCGGCCATCATCACAGGCGTCAGCTTCGTCCCGCTCACGTCGCCCTCGCCGTCCTTCAGCAACCGGAACAGCTCTCCCTGCATCCAGTTGGACACGGCCTTGGGGTTCTGGTAGAGCCTTATCGTCTTCTCGAAGAACTCCGCCGTGGCCTTGCTCTCGGTAAGCAGCCGGGCGCTCTCCCGATCCAGCCCGAACTGGGCCACGAAGCGCTCCCGACGGGCGTCGGGCAGCTCGGGCAGTCCGGAGCGAATCCCCTCCACCCACTCCCGGTTCAAGATCATCGGCGGCAGATCGGGCTCAGGGAAGTAGCGGTAGTCGTGAGCGAATTCCTTGGTGCGCTGGCTCACGGTGACGCCCCGGTCGTCAACCCATCCCCGGGTCTCCTGCTCTATCCGCCCCCCATCGTTCAGCACGGCTGCCTGCCGCTGCATCTCGTACTCCAAGGCCCTCTGGACCGAGCGGAAGGAGTTCAGGTTCTTCACTTCCACCTTGGCGCCTAGCTTGTCGCTGCCCTTCGGCCGAATGGACACGTTGGTGTCGCAGCGGAAGGATCCCTCCTCCATATTGCCCGTCGAGACCCCCAGCGCCTGGAGGATCGCCCTCAACTTGACCAGGTAGGCCCGGGCCTGCTGGGGGGACCGGATGTCCGGGGCGCTCACGATCTCCATAAGCGGCACACCGGAGCGGTTCACGTCCACCAGACTGTAGGCCTGGCCATTCTCGTCGGTGACGTGGAGCAGCTTGGCGGTGTCCTCTTCCAGGTGGACCCTGATAATACCCACCCGGCTAACCTCGCCCTCCACCTCCACCTGGACCCATCCGTCGTGGCTCAGGGGCATGTCGTACTGAGAGACCTGGTAACCCTTCATCAGGTCGGGATACGGGTAGTTCTTCCGGTCGAACTTGCTGAACTCCGGTATCTGGCAGTTGAGGGCCAGCGCCGTCATGACGGTGTACTCCACTGCCTTCTGGTTGATGACTGGAAGCACTCCCGGCATCCCGAGGCAAACAGGACACACGTGGGTATTAGGCGCCGCTCCGGCGTAGTCCGCGCTGCACCGGCAGAACATCTTGCTGTCGGTGAGCAGTTGAGCGTGCACCTCAAGGCCAATTACCGGTTCATATTCCATGATCTCGCTCCTGTACGAGCTAGATATGAGGAGTCCAAAAGAAAGAGCATGTTTGGGGACACCCGCGAACGCTGCGCTCGCTCGCGTTCGCCCCACTTCAGGCGCTGCGCCCTGGACCCGCTATTCTCTAGCTACTTGCCAATCGTCGTTCTTACTGTCGTACACCAGGTGAAAGCGGCCCTCAATCGTGCGGACCCGGTAATGGTAGAGGATCGGGCTCCCGTAGGCGGCCTCCTGGGCTCGCCACTGATGCTCAACCTCCTCCACCTCCAACCGCTTGCCCTGCCATTGGAAGGCCAGGGGGCGATCAGGGTAGTGGCGGCCAGCATAGCACTCCACCCTCGGTGGATGGCTATGCCTGGTTGAGTCTGACACCCTCACCCCAATCGTCTCCCAGAGGGAGAGAGAAAAAAAGGAGACCCTTTGGGGACACCCCAAACCCCGCCAGAGATGGGCCTGCGGCCCCCTCTGGACTCCCCCGCTTTCGGAGGACCTCCACACCCCGCCAGAGGGCTTCGCCCCCTGGACCCCATCAGTCCTCAGTCCTCAGTGCTCTAGACGAGCTGGGGCTTCCGCTTCCGCCAGTCGGTGCTCTGCTCGTAGGCGTATGCTGCCCGCAACATCGTCTCCTCACCCAACGGCTTGGCGATCAACTGCAGGCCAACCGGTAGATCCTGGGAGAAGCCACATGGCACCGAGATGCCGGGGAGCCCAGCCAGGTTCACCGGAATTGTGCAGACATCCGAAGCGTACATCGCCAGGGGATCGTCGGCCTTTTCCCCCACCTTGAAAGCAACCGACGGGGAGGTCGGGGCTACCAGCACGTCGTACTCCTCAAAGGCCTCGTCGAAATCCCGTTTGATCAGGGTTCGCACCTTCTGAGCCTTCAGGTAGTAGGCGTCGTAGTAGCCGGAGCTGAGGGCGTAGGTCCCCAGCATGATCCGCCGCTTCACCTCTGGACCGAAGCCACGCTGGCGGGTCTTGAAATAGCCGTCCCACATGCTGTCCGCGTCGGGAGCAGAGTAGCCGTACTTAACCCCATCGTAGCGAGCCAGATTGGCGCTACACTCCGCCGGAGCGATGATGTAGTAAGAAGCCAGCCCATACCCGGTGTGAGGCAGGGAGACCTCACCGATCTCGGCGCCAAGGTCCCTTAGCCGGTCGATGGCTGTCCTCACCAGCTTCTCTACCTCCGGATCAATCCCTTGAGCGAAGTACTCCCGAGGAACCCCCACCCGAACCCCTTTCAGATCCTTGATCAGCGCCCGCGTGTAGTCAGGCACGGGGAAGTTCAGGGAGGTGGAATCCTGTGGGTCATAGCCGGTGATGGCATTCAGCACCAGTGCGCAGTCGGTGACGTCCTTGGTGAGGGGACCAATCTGATCCAGAGAGGAGGCGAAGGCCACCAATCCAAAACGAGACACGGCCCCGTAGGTGGGCTTCATCCCGACGATCCCGCATAGAGATGCCGGTTGCCGGATGGAGCCGCCGGTATCGGAGCCGAGCGCGAAGATCGCCTCGTCGGCGGCCACCGCCGCGGCCGAGCCACCGCTGGAGCCCCCCGGAACCCTGGCCAGATCCCATGGGTTCAGGGTAGTGAAAAAGGCAGAGTTCTCGGTGGAGGAGCCCATGGCGAACTCATCCATGTTGGTCTTGCCCACGAGAACCGCCCCCAACGCCTTCAGCCGTTGCGCCACGTAGGCGTCGTAGATCGGCACGAAGTTCTCAAGCATCTTGGAGCTGCAGGTCGTGCGCACCCCCTTGGTGGAAATGACGTCCTTCAGAGCCACCGGCACCCCCAGGAAAGGGGTGTCCTCCCCCGCTGCGCGCCGCTCGTCGGCCTTCCGCGCCTCCTCCAGAGCTGCCTCAGGCGTCACGGTCACGTATGCGTGCACCAACGACTCCACAGCCTCGATCCTCTCCAGGACGGAGCGCGTCAGCTCCACTGAAGAGATCTGCCGGGTTCGCAAGAGGTCATGGACCTCGTGAATTGTCGCTTCGTACGGCTTCAAGGCGGTTCTCCTTAACC
>JAJYNT010000481.1 GCA_021786215.1 Chloroflexota bacterium
AGGGCGGTATTGCTGGGTGCCGGCGGCGCCGCAAGGGCGGCTCTCTTCGCGCTTGGCCAACTGTCGGGCGAGGTGACTGTCTTCAACCGTACCCAGTCTCGGGCCCAGGAGCTGCTGGCCGCCCTGCCGTTTCTGAGGGGGAGCAGCAGGGGGAAGGCGTTGCCCCATGAGCCCGACCTGCTGGCCGCGAGCCTGCGGGAGGCCGACCTCCTGGTGAACGCCACCAATGTGGGGATGCACCCCAACGATCAGGACTGCCCTCTGCCGCCGGGAGTGTCCATTCCGGCCTCATGCGCTGTCGTGGACATGGTGTACGCGCCACCAAAGACCCGCTTGATGCAGATCGCGGAGGCGTCGGGATCCAAGGTCGTGGGCGGCCACGACATGCTGCTGTACCAGGCGGTGGACGCCTTCACCTTCTGGACGGGCGTGGCGCCCGACCTGAAGGTGATGGACGAGGCCCTTCGGGAGGGCCGGAGACGGCAAGGGCTGAGCCACTGACCCTCGTTTGGACGTTCCTCTAGCCCTGCATCTCCCGAATCTTGGCCGACAGGATTGAGACGTCTTGCAACATGGTGTTGGTGAAGCGGAGGACGATGGGGCCCGCTTTCTCGGTTTCGGCTCGTGCAGCGATCCACTCTGGGTCGCTCGCGAAGGCATTCCAGCGGGTCTCTCGCTCGCCCAGGCTTTCCCACTGCAGCAGGTAGGTAAGCTGGTTGCTTACGCCCAACACCGGCTCGAGAAACAGCACGGGTTTGATCCCATGCTTCTTGAAGAGATCCAGGGTGACATTTGCGAAACGGCTGATTATGGCGGGCATCTTTCCTGGGGCTATCTCGTAGACTCGCAGTTCGTACAGCATCTGGGTTCCCCTCCTGTAGGCTGATTCTGTCGCGCCAGTCTAGGTAGTGGCGATCTTCTTCGTCAAGAGTAGTGCGAAGCCCAGACCTCAAGTGACTTTGCTCATAGAGCGAGACCCTACCCCCGATGTCATGGATAGCCTGCTTCGCGAGCGGATAGCCGATCCCGATCCGATGAAGGAGTTGAGCAGAGGGATCTGTGGCCAGATCTTGAACAGTTGGCAGGCTGGTAGCTGGCACTATTCACCCGATGGACGGCTGCTGTTGAGGGCGCTTTACCCGGCTGAAACCCCGTCTGGAATCGAAGAGGATGAACTGGAGCCGAGGAGCTCCAGCTCCATGAAAAGGGCCCCTTCGATAGGGTTGTAGCGGTAGGGGGCAATTTCCCGGAAGCCCAGCGACCGATATAGGCTGATGGCCTCGGTCATCCAGGGCACAGTGTCCAGACGCATGCGGGAGTAGCCGAGGCGGCGCCCTTCTTCCACGATGGCCGCCGCGAGCAGCCGGCCCACTCGCTGCCCCCGGTATTCCGGCCGGACATACAGTCGCTTCATCTCGCAGCAGCCATCGGTGAGCTCTCTCAAAGCCACGCAGCCAGCAGCCTCGTCATCGGCCATGGCAAGCAGCATGCTTCCCCTGGGAGCCGCGTACTCCCCCGGGAGCTGCTCGAGTTCATGCCGGAAATTCTGAAAGCCGAGGTCGAATCCCAGGGAATCGGCGTATTCAAGAAACAAAGCCCTCAGCCGGCTCAACTGCTCACCGGTTTGGACGTGGATCAATCGCACCATCGCCTCCCTATGCTTTCTTGGCAAGGTCCTGGAGCATCTCAACTTGCTTCTCGAGCAGGGCAATTTGCTGTTGCTGCATTGCCACAAGGGCGGCCCACTGGGTCTCTCGAAGGGTATCGATCTTCTCGTGCAGGCTCTCGATCTCCATCTCCGCCTTCAAGTTGACCTCGTAGTCGTGCTCCGCTCTGATCCGGTCCTTCGACTCCTGCCTGTTCTGGCTCATCATGATCACCGGCGCCTGAATGCCCGCCAGCAGCGACAGTATCAGGTTCAGCAGGATGAAGGGATACGGGTCCCATGGCCGTGTCAGGAGCAGGAAGCTGTTGATGCCGATCCAGAGTAAGACCAGTCCCAGGAAGCTCAGAATGAAGTTCCAGCTGCCGGCCACGTCGGCCAACTGGTCGGCGAGCCTCTCGCCCACAGTCAGCTGACGGTCGTGGATATCGTTGACGTTCTTACTGACTTTTTCCCCTCTCTTGATCTTATCTCGCAAGCCCTTCTCGACGTCGGACAACTGCTGTCTCTTGGCGCTCAGAGAGTCGGATAGATCCAACTGGTTGGACATGGCAACCCCTTCCCGCGGAATGTGGCTTTGTGCAAGACTGCGCGCCCCAAATGATAACTGTTTTCTCGGCGCTCTACTACAGTTTATGACGGCACGAAAGATGCGGGGAACAAAGCGGAAGTAGTTGCGTACTGCTTCCGCCAGTTTGTCTCCCGCAGTTTCCTCGCAGGGAGGTTGTGCCATGGAGCCGCGGGTCAAGACCCCGAGAAGGAGAAGAGAAGGAGGAGCAGTCGTGGCAGCCGAGACGACGCAGCGTCCCGACACTGTAGCGTGGAGCTTCGAGCAGGCTCCGGATGAAGCCTACCTCGGTTTCAGCATGGCTTCCATTTTCACGTCGATCGGGCTCTATCTAGCGGGGCACAAGGGGGAGGCCCTCATGGTGGGAGTCCTGGGGCCTGCCTTCGCAACCACGGGACTGATGATCAAGTTGCTTGGATTGTCGCGGGGGCTGGCCAGGGGCAGATAGTGCGACGGACGGTCTCGGGCAGAGGAGAGCAGGCAGACTCACGATCGAGTCTGCCTGCTCAACAGCGGTTCGCACGGAAGCTTTCCGTGTTCCGCCTAGCTCTTCCTGAATACCCAGAAGCGGCTGGCCACGTAGCCGACTCCGCCAGCCAGCATCATGGAGATCTGTGGCGCGTTGCCTACTAGCCAGGAAGGCAGGAACAGCGCCATCAGCCATCCGGCAGAGCCCCACAGGATCGCGGCGTTGATCGCCATGCACAATATGCTAAGTGCGGCGAAGCGAGCGAACTGGCCCCAGCTGGGCGCGCCGGCATTGAATGTCCAGCTTCTGTTCCACCAGTAACCATTGATGTCCCCGGCGGCGTACGCCGCGGTGCTGCCCAGCACAAGAACGATCTGGTTGGTAGGCGCCCACACAAGGAAGAATAGATTCAAGACAACCAGACTGATCAGGGTGTTGGAAGACCCAACCAGGCCGTACTTGATCAGCCGAACGATCTCACTCCAGACGACGTCCCATCGGATGGTCGGAAGGCTCCAAACCCACCGGGCTGTCGTAGCTCGAGGTGGGACCAATGCCTTTTTCCCCCTTTGCGCTGCTACGTCGACATCGCACCCAAACGGAGCACGACATCTCACAAATCATACCATACTGTTGGCGAAGGCCCGCTCCGAGAGTCCGTAGCGACTCCGGTGGTCGACCTGGCTTGATCTGCCCGGGCCGGTGGCTGTACGCTGCTGAACGAGAGGGCGAACGATCGAAAATCGATTGCCCGTGGGCAGACGACTGGATGCTGATCTATCTCGGCTTTCTCTTGTGGGAAGCGGACAGGACGGCCGGAGTTGCTGAAAACGGTAACCCACCCCAGGATCCTTGTGGCGGTGCTGCTGAGTGCGGCGCTACTCGCCTTCGGGCTCACCATCTCGGATGCTCCTAAGGTGATGGGGAGAATCCAGGCGATTCCTCTTCATACGATGGCCCTATCCTTGGTGCTGGCGAGCCTCTACCTCGGACTGAAGGGGCTCCAGTGGCATCGGTTCATGGACACCATCAGCATCCCGATCACCTGGAAGCAGCTCGCGCTGGCCTTCGCCGTGGGCGAGATGGCTGTGAGCCTGCCCGCGGGCATCTATGCCCAGAACTATCTCCTGAGACGGGTGGCTGGAGCGGATTTCGCCCGCTCCTCCGCCGCTACAACGGCGCTCCTGCTCATCGAAGCTGGCGTGACTCTCCCGTTGCTCGCGATCCTGGGGATACCGGGGATGGACTGGCTTCGCCCCGCGATCGTGGGCCTGCTCTCGATCGCTACGCTTTCCCTCACGATCGTGATCTGC
>JAJYNT010000280.1 GCA_021786215.1 Chloroflexota bacterium
CGATCTCTTCAACTATGCCACAGCTCAGTATTCCCAGGGCAAGTGGAGCCCGGGGCCGGCCCACCTCAAGCCCAACTATAGCGAGTCCGAGTTCGTCATCTTCTGGGGAACCGGCGCATTCGAGAGCAACTTCGGTCCGACGCCGATGACTCAGCAGATCACGGACTCCCTCACCGAGCGCAATTTCCGCTTCGCGGTGATCGACCCGCGGCTATCGAAGACCGCGGCCAAGGCCTGGAAATGGGTGCCGGTGCAACCCGGCGGCGACCTGCCACTGGCACTGGCGATGATCCGATGGATCTTCGAGAACAAGCGCTACAACGAGCACTTCCTGGCCAACGCTACCCAGGCCGCGGCGGCTGCGACCGGCGAGAAGAGCTGGAGCACGGCCGGCTGGCTCGTCAAGATCGGGACCGACGGCAAGCCCGGTGCGTACCTTCGAGCTAGCGACCTCAACCTGTCGGTTCCGACCGGACAGAACCCGAAAGACTTCTTCGTCGCCCTCGTGGGAGGGACCCCCACGGCCTTCGACCCGTACGGGAAGGAAGCTGTAAAGGCCGATCTTCTGGTCAACACGACGGTGAATGGAATACAGGTGAAGAGCGCGCTTACACTCCTTCGCGAGGAGGCCGAGGCGAAGAGCAGCGCGGACTGGGCAACGCTGGCAGGCGTCGATCCGGCCTTGATCGCGGAGGTTGCCGCGGAGTACACCAGTCACGGGCCGCGCGCCGGGATCGATTTCTATCGGGGTGCCGTGAAACATTGGAACGGCTACTACACCGCCCAGGCGATCATCGCCCTCAACCTTCTCATCGGCAACCCCGACTGGAAGGGCGGCTTCTCCGCGGGGGGTGGCGCCTGGAACGCGATGGGTGGCACAAAGACCCAACCCTTCAACCTCGCGGCGTTCCCCGATAAGCGCGCTTCGTTCGGCGTGAAGCTGACTCGAGAGGGATCGTCCTACGACCACTCTACCCTGTTCGCGGGCTATCCGGCCAAGCGACCATGGTTCCCGTTCACCAGCAACATATACCAGGAGGTCCTGCCGGCGGCCCAGGCCGCCTACCCTTATCCCATCAAGGCACTCTGGCTTCACATGGGCAACCCGGGGCTCCTCGCGCCGGCTAACCAGACCCAGGTGGAGGTCCTCCGCGACACCAAGGCGATCCCATTGCTGATTGCCGACGACGTCGTCCTCGGCGACAGCTCGCTCTACGCCGACTACATCTTCCCCGACGTGAGCTACATGGAGCGATGGGCCTTCCTGGGGGCGCCACCATCCGTGATCACCAAGACCTCGGAGATTCGGCAACCCGTGGCCCCGCCGATCCCGGAAACTGTCACGGTGGGGGGCGAACCGATGCCGATAGGCATGGAGGCGATGATGATCGCCCTGGCAGCAGCCCTCAGAGCACCCGGGTTCGGAAAGGATGCCTTCGGGAGCGGCATCGATCTCAAACGTCCCGAAGACTTCTATCTGAAGGCGGTGGCGAACGTGGCGGCCGGGGACGGAGCCAACGATGCCGTGCCCGATGCCAACGCGGAGGAGATGGCCCTGTTCACCAAGGCGCGCCAGCATCTACCGAAGTCCGTCTTCGACGAGGAGAAATGGCAGCAGGCCGCTGGGGCAAGCGGGTGGAAAAAGGTTGTTTACGTCTTGAACCGGGGCGGACGCTTCGAGGGTTTCGACAAGGCGTACAATGGCGCTTACCTGTCCCACGCCTTCGGCAAGCTGTGGAACATCTACGTCGAGCCGGTGGGAACGGCCAAAGACAGCATAACCGGCGCCTTCACCTGGGGTGTGCCCCACTACGCTCCCCCCTCTCACAGCGACGGCACGCCCATTCAGCAGGACGGATACACCTTCCACCTCAGCTCCTTCAAGGAGATCTTCGGGGCAAAACGAACGGTCTCCAACTACTGGTCGCAGCTAGCCCTTCTGCCCGAGAACTTCGTGCTCATGAATGTCGCCGACGGCAAGGGGCTGGGGCTGAAGGATGGGGACGTGGTTCGGCTGGTCTCGGCTAGCAATCCGGAAGCGATGACCGACCTGGGACCTCTCGGCAAGAAACCGGTCGAAGGGAAGGTGCGCCTCCTGGAAGGGCTGCGGCCCGGCACGATAACCGTCTCCCTCTCCTACGGGCACTGGGGCTACGGTGCCGCCGACGCGGTGGTGGACGGTGTCCGCGTGCCCGGCGACTCCCGGCGGGCAACCGGACTGAGCGGCAACTCGGCTCTGCTGCTCGACAAGGTGATGAAGACGACGCCTGTCACCGACCCGATTGGTGGTAGCGCCTCGTTCTTCGACACTCTGGTGAAGGTAGTCAAGGTGTAGTCCGGTCACCTGGACCGGCAGATGGTCACAGGGGTGCGAGACAACTTGTCTCGCACCCCACTCGGACGGAGGACCTCTTGTCCATCGAGCAGCGCATGGCGCCGCCAGATCCCTCTCACATGCCGGCTACCGTCTCCACCACAAAACGAACGGCCGGACGACACACCGCATCCATCAGCCCCTTCGCCTTATAGTCCGCCTGGCCTTCAGCGGTGAGGAAGTCACAGCCTATCATGGCACGACACTCAACTGAACCGAACTTCTCCTCGAAGCGCCGGCTCAACTGCTGCACCCTTGAGTAAGTCTCTTCCCTGAGTTCTTTTCGATCCTCTCGGGTGGAACCCCTGCGCCGTGCTATAGCTAAGCCGCAGGCCAGGACGCCCCCGGTGAAAGCCCCGCAGACGAACCCGCGCCGGCTTATCCCCGCCCCGAGACCCGTGGTCAACTGCCAGAGCTCTTCACCCTCCAGACCGTAGAAGGCTTGCAGCACCTGCAAGACCGATTGCGCTCAATTGTAGCCACTGGTGAAGTAGCGATCAGCCTGTTCTACCGCCCCTGCTACTGCGGGCCTTTCAGTCAACTGACAACCTCCCCTCCTGATCCTGAACCACACCGATTTTCGACGCGTAGATGGATACGCCGTCCACCTGCAGCCTGTCGCGAAAAGGATCACCCGTTTCGGGACCGGAGTCAAGTGGATGATAGGCTGCCGAGGGTGCGACCTCATCCAAAACAGCACCAGAAGCGGATCGGCGCACGGGAGACGGGGAGCTCTATCTCCCCTGATTGAGGATTGGGGTGAGGGCTGAGCCGGATCCCCGGCCCCGCCCCACCACTTCTAGCTCAACAGTTGCTCCAGTCTGGGGCGGTCGAAGCCCACAACCGCCTCACCGTCGACCAGAACCACAGGTGGAGTCAGATGGCCCAACTCCTCCAGCTCCTCCCTGGCCTGGTCGTCGGTATTCACGTTTCGTTCGATATATGGCACGCCCCGCTGGGCAAGAAACTCCTTCACGCTGTCGCAGAACACACAGTCGAAGGCCTCAGTGTAGACAACAACCTGCTTGGCCATCGGTTCCTCCCCAATCGCAAGAGCTCCAGCATCGCACAGAGACCGGGGGTTCGGCCGAAAGGCTGACCGAAGCTCCCATTCAAGGCACATGCCGTCATGCGGCACCCGCTCCGCAATTGTGAGGCCACAGCAACGGGTACAGCCGGGCATCGCCCAAACTCCGCCACCCGCTTGAAAGCTCAGAAACGCACTTATCGCGATCTCATGTGAAGTCTCGGTCAAGGCTGCTTCACCCTCTTTCGCGATGATCCCGAGAATGCGCTTGACGAAACCGGTGGGCTTGGCGTACAGTCCTATTTGTCCCTCCTGTTTCAGAAGGGCAGTTTAGTAGAGTTTGGAGTCGACGGCAGCAAGGGAAAGAGACGGATCCTCAACTTATAGTCGTGCAGCAGCCAAATCCCCTCGAGGGGAACGGGGGAACCAACTACTGGGGTGAATGACGCGAAGAGCGTCTAGGCTAACTCTTTCAAGCCGAACCCGTCAGCTAACCTCGTAGGCATTTGGAAGAGGCTGAGCTGGTCAACAAGGGACCGGAGGCTTAGTCCTCCGGTCCCTTCTCTATTCCACCTGTCCCGGCGTCCCGGCTT
>JAJYNT010000168.1 GCA_021786215.1 Chloroflexota bacterium
GAACGCCCTTCAAGTCATGGCTGCTAGAGGGTTGCTGGCGGAGCTTGCCTTTGCCATACCAGCGATCATTCGAACGAATCCTCGACTATTAGGATACTACCGACTGCTGCTCGGCTTTTCTCAGAAGGCCTTCTACCATCAGTCCACTGGGCTTAGCCCGTTCAGACGGGCCGAGGACTCTGGCGTTTTGACGACCGAGGCAGACTCCAACTTGCGTGAGTTATGTGTGGCACTCAACCGGTCATGCGCCTTTCTGGTGCTGGGGATCGCCGACACTCTCAGCAAGATGCACCTCGACGATTTCACCCTCCTGACCTTCGGTCCCCAGTTAAGGGGCAGCAGGAATGTGTCCCTGGGAGCAGCTGCGGTTCACCTCGTATTCGAGGCCATCAGGGAGATCGTAGGTGACAGAGCCGCTACCATCGAGGACAGGTTGATTTCCTTCCAGGATGCAACCGGACGCCGCCTAGAGGTACGTTTTGGATCCGATCCAGATATCGAGGTCGTCAGCGTGAACCAAGATACTGGTGATCAATATCCTCTACTGGCCATTGAAGTGAAAGGCGGTACTGATCGATCGAATGCTCACAACCGTCTTGGGGAAGCCGAGAAGAGCCACCTCAAGGCCAAGAGTGAGAGAGGGTTCACTGACTTGTGGACCGTCGTCAACGTTCGAGGGTTATCCGAGCCTGTCCGAAGGCGAGCCTCTCCCACCACAACTGCATTCTTCGATCTGGTCGACATAGCCGAGCGTCAAGGCGCGGCCTATCAGGCATTCCGAGATAGACTCCTTCAAAGACTTCGGTTGCCTGCATAGAATCCCTTTCAAACGCCCTAATTGCACGTCCAGACACGATTCCGGCGCCACAAGAAGGGCCGGCGTTTCAGCCGGCCCCACGAGTTGTATTGCGCCGATGAACCCTCACCCCATCCCTATCCCCGAGGGGTTGGAGTCGCTCGATCCACAATGACAGGTCACATCGGCTGTCTCTCGACACTCAGCGCTCGTTCAGTGCTTGAAGTGTCGCCGGTATGTGAAGATCATCGCAATCTGCGCGGCGTTGGCGGCCTTGATCACATCCTGATCTCGGATGGAGCCACCTGGCTGGATCACCGCCGTGACGCCGGCGTCGGCCGCCACCTCGATCCCGTCCGGGAAGGGGAAGTAGGCATCGGAGGCCATCACGCTACCTTTCGCACGGTCGCCGGCCTTCTTGATGGCCAGCTCCACCGCGTCCACCCGGCTCATCTGCCCGGCCCCTACCCCCACCACCGACAGCTTCTTGGCCAGCACGATGGCGTTGGATCGAACGTGCTTGACCGCGTGCCAGGCAAACAGCAGATCGGTGAGTTCCTCCAGGGTGGGCTCCCGTCGCGTCACCACATCCCTGGCGAAGGAGTCCTCGCCGTTCCGATCCCTCTCCTGAACCAGGAAGCCGCCCAGGATCCTCTTGAAGTCCATGGCAGGGATCCCACCCACCTCCTGACGCCTGGCCTCCCAGTCCTCCCCCACGGCCATTATCCTCAGGTTTTGCCTGGACTTGAGGATCTCCAGTGCCCCATCCGTGTATCCGGGGGCGATCAGATCCTCGAAAAAGACCTGAGAGATCTCCTGTGCGGTGGCCTCGTCGACGATCCGGTTCACCCCCACCGCGCCGCCGAAGGCCGACTTCGGATCGGTCGCCAGGGCCCGCCTGAAGGCCTCGGTGACGTTGCCGGCGCAGGCCAGTCCACAGGGGTTGCCATGCTTGACTATGGTGACCGCCGGCGCGGTGAAATCGGTGACGATGGTCCAGGCGGAATCCAGGTCGTAGCTGTTGTTGAAGGACAGCTGCTTACCGTGCAGCTGTTTGGCCGAGGCAACCCCGGGGGGAAGAACCCGGCTGGTCGCGTCCACGTAGAAAGCGGCCGCCTGGTGAGGATTCTCCCCGTAGCGCAACTCCTCCACCCGCTTCAGGGGAATGGTCAGCTCGTCGGGGAAAAGAACCACGTCGGGCCGTAGATAGTTGGCGATCTGCGCATCGTAGAAGGCGGTGTGCTCGAAGGCCTTTACGGCGAGCCTTCGCCGGGTAGCCTGAGAAACCCCGGCCTCGCTCCGCAATTCGGCCAGAAGCGCGGGATAATCCGCCGGATCCACCACAACCACCACGTCCTGATAGTTCTTCGCGGCGGCCCTCAGCATGGTGGGTCCACCGATGTCGATCATCTCCAGGATCTCCTCCTGATCCGAGCTACGGCGAGCCGTCTCCGCGAACGGATAGAGGTTCACCACAACCAGATCCACCGGCTTGATCCTGTGTCTCTGCAACTCCTGCATGTGATGGGGATCGCCGCGGCGCGCCAGAATGCCCCCGTGGATCGCCGGATGGAGGGTCTTGACACGACCTCCCAGGATCTCCGGGGAGCCGGTTACCTCGCTCACCCCCGTGACGGGGACACCGGCCTCGGCAAGGACGGTCTGGGTCCCTCCAGTCGAAAGTATCTCCACCCCCAGATCGCTCAATCCGCGAGCGAAATCCACGATGCCGGTCTTGTCGTATACGCTGATAATTGCCCGCACCGGTCCCTCCATCTCAATGGGTGAAACATTGGGCTGAGAACCAGAGTCTGGCAACGGCAGCTCGCTTCTCCGATCGCCATCACTTATCCCTGGACTCCGCCATTTCTACTCTCAGCAGCCCTTGCTCCGCCAACCGGCGCAACTTCCGATAAGCCAGCAGATCGCCGCCAGCTCGCTGGGCGAGCGCCGACAAGATCTGAGGCCCGCTCAAACCGGCCAACAGCATCCACTCTTCCCGATCGATCTCCACCTTATCCACACCCTGCGGCAGATCGGCCGCAAGCCGAACTACAGCGGAGGGGGCGCGGAGTACTCTCCATATCTCCTGCCACTCCGACTGCGCCGCGGCCGCCTGCTCCAACAGCAGGGCCGTTGGAGCGTCCAGGTTCTCCTTAGGGGTGGTTGCACCGTCGTGGTAGGCGAAACTGCCCGTGTTCCAGGAGCATAACAGCTCTAGAGCACTCTTGCCGGCCAACCCGTCGGTCTCGGCAGCTACCGGCCGACCGTCCCGGAAGTAGAGGGCAGCGGTCTGCGTGATCCCGCCCTTTCCACGGGAGAATCGAAGCACCCCCGTCTTGGCAGAAGAGCCCAAAAGGTGAAGTACATCGACGATGGTAAACTCCGGCAGACTACCTTGCAACAACATCTCTATCCTCTGCGATTATTACGCGGTGACCCTCTATGCTGAGCCGGCCTGTGGCGTAGAGTTGGATAGCCTGGGAATATATCTTGTGCTCCTGCTCCAGGATGCGCACCGCCAGGCTGTCCGCCGTGTCGCTCTCCAGCACTGGAACGGCGGCCTGCAGCAGGATGGGTCCGGCGTCCACGGCCCCCTCGGTGACGAAGTGGACGGTGCAGCCGGACAGTTTCACGCCGTGCGCCAGGGCATCCGCCTGGGCATGCAGGGTACCGGCGAAGGCCGGGAGCAGGGATGGATGGATGTTCATGATCCGGCCCCGAAAGGCTTCCAAGATCGGCCTGCCGATAATCCGATCGTAGCCCGCCATCACCACCAGCTGGGTATCCGCGGCCAGCAACCGTTCGGCCACGGCGCTGTCGTGAGCCTCCCGACTGGGATATTCCCCCCTCTCGACCACGGCCACCGGAAGACCCTTTTCCCGAGCCCAGGTCAACCCTTTCGCATCCGCATGGCTGGAAATTACGAGGGCTACCTCCGCAGCCAGGCTCCCCGACTCGATGTTGGATACGATGGCCTGCATGTTGCTGCCACGACCCGAGATCAGGATCCCCAGGCGGAGCCGCCCGTTTCTTCCCCTCTTCAAAGGGGGGTGAGAGTGAGAAGTATTTGGGGACACCCCCTCAGCCATTGGTGATCTCCACACGGGCTTCGTCCTCGGAGGACACGATCTCCCCCACCAGCATCGCCTCCGGGACCAGGCGCCGCACCCTCTCCTGATCATCCGGCGGGCAGAT
>JAJYNT010000443.1 GCA_021786215.1 Chloroflexota bacterium
TCGCTATCCGCAGCTATTCTGGGCGTGGATCTTCGCCCTGGCCCTCACCGCCGGCCTCTTCGAGGAGGTCGGACGCTACCTGGGGTACCGCTACCTGATATTCCGGTCGAAGCCTTCGGCCGTCAGCTCTCATCTCTCGGCCTTCGATCACCCACAACCCGTGAACATGCCCTTCGGCCCTCACCCTGACCCTCTCCCTGTGGGAGAGGGGGTGAACCCAGAACCCTCTCCAGCACTCGGCGCTCAGCACTCAGCACTCGAATCCTGGAAGAAGGGTGTGATGTACGGAGTGGGGCATGGGGGACTGGAGTCGATGCTGCTGGTGGGTGGCATGGCCCTCATATCCTTCGTGAACGCCCTGGCGTTGACGAGGCTGGATCCATCCAGCCTCCCGCCCGATCAGGCGTCCCAGGTCCTGCAGCTCCAGGCCTTCTACAGGGCACTGCCCTGGTGGATGCCGTTGCTGGGAGCCTTTGAGCGGTTCTGCACCATGGGGATCCAGGTGGCCTTCTCCATTCTGGTGCTGCAGTGCTTTCTACGAGGCTCCCACCTGTGGCTCTATCTGGCCATCGGCGCCCACTTCCTGGTAGATTTCGTGACCGTCGTCGCGAACCCCCGACTTGGCCCGGTAGCCACCGAGGGCATAGTCGCTCTCTTCGCCCTGGCCGCCCTTTACCTGATTTTCCGCCTCAAGCCCAAACCGGAACTTCTAGTACCATCTTCTCATTGTGCGATTCTTCGGTCTTCGTGATATTATGCGCCGGGCAGTTGGTTGATCCGCGGGTGGGCTCGTCCCAATACCAGCTACGGCTAGCGCTCGTTCCTTACGATATTTCATACCAACCACTGGTTACTGCCGTGCATCTACGCCTTAGCATGATTCTTGCGGCCGAGTAGATCATTCCGAGATCTGGGGTGGCAGCCTCATGCGAGTACCGCTGAGCCTGCGCGGCAAGCTAGCCATAGCGTTCCTGTTGATCCTGCTCCCAGTTCTGGGGCTGGTGGTCTACGACTATCTGGACGATTACGGTCGAACCCAGGCAACCCTCACGCAAGGTCAGGCCCGCACAACCCAAACCGTCGGCGTGCTGGTAGACGCGTCCTTTGACGAGGGGGCAGCAGTCGGCAAGACCATCTCAGCCGATCCAAACATTCGCGCCTTCACCGTTGCCAACCCCACCCTGCTGGACGGTTATCTCGCCCGCTACCGTTCAATCTTTCCCGAGTACCAGGACATCAACGTCTGGGACGTCAACGGCCAGTACCTGGGATCATCCATCCCTCTCCCGCCCGGCCAACCCAAACCTACCATAGCGGACCGGAAGCACTTCCAGGAAGCCATAGCAACCGGACAGCCAGCGGTCTCCGATGTGATCATCTCTCGAACCGGCAATCGCGTCACTTCCGCCGTGGCAGTACCGATAACGGACATGCGCGACCACATCGTCGGGGTCGTCACCGTGCTGGTCGATTTCGCGACGATCGCCGTGAATCTGCAATCCGTCCATCTCGATCCCTCCCAGGCGGTCTGGGTCATGGACAGGACGGGGAGGGCGGCCATTTACAGCTCCAATCCGAACCTGACCTGGAAGGAGAGGGATTTCTCCTGGTTCCGACCGGTCCGAGCGGCGATGTCCATGGGTCAGTTCACTGGTGAGGTCAATAAGACCCCCAGCGGCCAACCCCAATTGGTCACGGCGGAGAGATCACCTCATCACGACTGGATCGTGGGGATCTCGACAGCCGAAGCCACCTTTCAGTCGACGGTCAGGCAGGCCATCGCCCCAAGGATCGGTATCTACCTCGGGATCGTGCTGTTCGGCGGACTGCTGGCCTGGTGGTCGGCGTACACCGTCACCAAGCCCCTCGGGAAGCTCTCTGAGACGATGGCGGCCTTCGGGCACGGGGAGCTGGGGCAGCGTTCGGACGTGAGAACCGGGGACGAACTGGAAACCACCGCGAACACCTTCAATCGGATGGCCTCATCCCTTCAGCGGGAGCAGGACCGGTTGCGCTTCCTGAGCGAGATGGGAACGGCTCTCACCTCAGCCATGGACAGCGAAATGATACTGCGGCTGCTGGCCGAGAAGGCGACTGAAACGCTAGGAGATTGCAGCTGGGTGTGCCTGCTGAAGAAGGATCAACTGCAATGCAGCGTGACCACCATCTACACCCGCGAGCCCACCGTCCACCAGAAGCTAATCGACCTACTGGAGCAGCACATCCGATGGGTCACCGTGAACATGTTCGTCCCGGTGGTGAGGACGGGCGAACCGATACTCATTTCGGATCCGGCAAGTTATGTCGAGATGGAGGAGGGACTGCGCCGGCAGCTGGTTCAAATGGGCGCGGTTTCCCTCCTGGTTGCACCCCTCCTGGCCAGAGGGCGAGCCATCGGGGTTCTAGCCAGCCTCAGCCTCGGCGAGGAACGTCGCTTTGGCCAGGAAGAGCTTGCCCTCGCAATGGAGATAGCCGGCAGGGCAGGCACGGTTATCGACAACGCCCTCCTCTTCCAGCAGGTTCAGTCGGAGCAACGACGGCTTCAAACCATTCTGGACACCGTGCCGATAGGCGTGCTGGTCGCCGAGGAGCCGGCGAGATCCGTTTCCCTGATCAATTCGATGGGACAGAAGATAGTGGGAAAGTCCCCCGTCGGGATCCCCGTGGATCGCTGGCCGCTGGAGTTCGGTCTCAAACGATCGAATGGCGAGCCCTACCTTCCAAACGAGGATCCAATCGCCCGCAGCCTGCTTCAAGGAGAAACGGTCATAGGCGAGGAGGTGATCATAACCCGACCATCCGAGGAGAAGGCATGCGCCCTTGTGTATGCCGCGCCGCTCAAGGGTGAGGATGGCCGGCTAACCGGCGCGGTGGGGGCCTTTCAGGACATCACCCCTCTGAAGGAGGCCCAGCAACGGCTGGAAGAGGCGAACCAGCGGCTGATCCTCGCCGCCATGCGGGAGCAGGAACTGGCCCGGGAGCACGAGCGGCACCGCGGCGAGCTAGACGCCGTGATCGAGGGGATGAGCGAGGGGATCACCATGGTAGATGGCGAGGGCCGGATAGTCCGGATCAACCAGGCGGGAAGCGAGATACTCGGCATTGGGACAGACTGGCAGGGACGCCACCCGGAGGAGTTCAGAGAGCGACTGAACTACACTCGCCCCGATGGCTCAGTGGCAACGTTCGACGATTGGCCGATCGTGCGAGTCTTGCGCGGAGAGATCCTGCACAGCGAGGAGATGGTGCTCAGCCGGTCTGACGGGAAGCAACTTTACCTGCTGTTCAGCACCGGCCTGGTACGAGGCTCCGAGGGCGCCATCAGACTGGCGATGAGCATCTTCAGGGACATCACGCCCATTCGGGAGCTGGAGCGGGCTCGGGAGGAGTTCATCTCCGTGGTGGCCCACGACCTGCGCTCGCCCCTCACCGTCATCACCGGCTTCGCGGGACTGCTGCAGCGACTCCGTCCGGAGCAGCACGGCCAGCCTCAGGAACAGAAGGCCGTGATCAGCATCCTGACCAGCGCGAAGCGGCTGGACAAGATGGTGGGCGACCTGCTGGACGCATCGCGGATCGAGGCCAGTCGATTGGTGCTTGCCAAGGAGGCAGTGGATCTGGCGGCGCTGCTGCCGGAGGTGGCGGAGAGAAGCGAAGAGGTAACGACGGGACATTCGGTGCGGGTGGAGATCCACGGGGAGATTCCAACCATTCAGGCCGACCCCGCCCGCCTGGAGCAGATCCTGGTGAACCTTCTCACCAACGCGGCCAAATACTCCTTCCCTGAAACCGAGATCATGCTGGAGGTCGAGCCCCGTCCAGGGGAGCTGCTGGTATCGATAACCAACCAGGGAGAAGGGATCGCCCCCGAGGACCAGGAGAGCATCTTCACCCGGTTCAGGAGGACGAGGGCCGCCGCCGAGGGGAAAGCGCCCGGTCTCGGGCTTGGTCTTTACATCGCCAAGGGGCTGGTGGAGGCTCACGGCGGC
>JAJYNT010000396.1 GCA_021786215.1 Chloroflexota bacterium
TCCAGTTGCGAGGAAACCGTTCGGCTACGTCGTGTTGTTTCGGTCGCTGGAACGTTCTTTGCTCCTGTTCATGGCAGGTATAATCCTTAACGGCTGAGGGATTGACGGAAGGAGCGGCTGTGACGAGGCATCGCATGCCCTGCACTCAACCTCGATGTGGTCGCCCTTGTCTGGCCTTCAGGTAGGATGTTGAGCGCGAGCCGATCCCCTGTTCTGCATTAGTTGCGCGGAGAGAGGAGGAACCATGGACCCTATGAGCCAGTCTGCCGGCCGTACCGTCCACCAACTGAGGGTTACTCTCGTGGGCATCGCCCCGCCCATATGGCGGCAGTTCCAGGTTGAGAGCGACACTACCCTGTACAGGCTGCACCAGATACTACAGATCGTGATGGGTTGGGAGAACTACCACTTATACCAGTTCACGGCAGGTGGAACCGAGTACGGCGAGCCCGATCCCGACTTCGGTATGCCAGTGAGAAGCTCCAGGACCGTCAGGCTGAGCCAGATTGCCCCCAGTCGTCGGAACAAGTTCCTGTACGTATACGACTTTGGCGACAACTGGGAGCATGAGATCCTCGTCGAGAGGATTGGGAGCCCTGAGGTGGGGGGCCGATATCCTGTTTGTCTCGCTGGCGAACGGGCATGCCCGCCCGAGGATTGCGGTGGCGTTTGGGGCTATACCGATCTGCTGGAGATCATCCGTTCACCCGACGACGAGAGGTACGAAGAGATGATGGAGTGGCTCGGCGGCAGCTTCGACCCTGAGCGCTTCGACCTCGAGGCCGTCAATCGGGATCTGAGGAGAATCAGGACCGTCCTGAAGACTCGAGGATAGGCTGGCCGGCTCGAGACGGGCCACTCGGACCTTGTCGTATCCGGTTGGTTCGTTGGAAGCCCCGTGCTCTCCTGCCATCTTGCGCTCACCTCATGCTTCGATCCCTCTCTCGGGGTCCTCTTATACGTCGAGTAGCTGATACAATAATGTTACCATGATCACTATTCCGTCTATCACAGAACAGCAGATTCGAGCGTGGATCGATGGCCGGAGCCTCGAGCGAGGCGAGGCTTACCTCCAGAATGGCGCCCTTTTCGAGCTGCGCCGGCAGGGAGTCCGCCTTAAGGCCCGATGCCAGGGCTCTGGCGCTGAGGCTTACTACGTCCAGGCGACCCTGGGAACACAGGGTGTCGTCGCCGCTGCCTGTTCCTGTCCGGTAGGGGGCGGGGGGCGCTGCAAGCACGTCGCGGCGCTGCTACTGGCGTGGCAGAGAACCCCCGGCGAGTTCGTGGAGCTGGAAGAGATGGACAGCGCCTTGGAGCGGCGCAGCAAGGCGGAGCTGATTGCCCTGGTCAAGCAGATGCTGCGCCAGCAGCCCGATCTGGAGTCGCTGCTGGCGATACCTCTGCCCTCCTCGGAGAAACAGGTCACTCAGGCGGATCCGGAAGTTTACCGCCGAGAGGTCTTGGCGGCATTTCGCCGCGGAGGGGACGACTGGGGAGCAACCGCGAGGATCGCTCGGGAACTGCTGACCATCACCGCCATCGGCGACGGATTCCTGGGGCAGGAGGATTACGTGGGCGCGGTGGCCGTCTACCAGCCGGTCCTGGCCGAAGTGCTGGAGCAGTTCGAGAGCTACAGGGATGAGGAGGGCTCCCTGTACAGAGTGATCGGCGCCTGCGTCGAGGGGTTGGGCGCTTGCCTCACCAATCAGCAGGATCCGGCAACGCGGGAGGTTATCCTGCGATCGCTCTTCGCCGTCTATCGCTCGGATGTGGAGTCCGGAGGGGCCGGTTTCGGGGAGGATGCCGTGGAGTTGCTGCTGGGAAGCACGAACCCAGCGGAGCGCGGCATGATCGCCACCTGGGTTCGTGACGCGCTTCCCCGGGGATCGAGCTGGAGCGACGGCTGGGAGCGGCAAACATTCGGCGGGTTCCTGCTGGAGCTGGAGGGGGACGTTCTGGATGACGAGATGTTCCTTGGCGTGTGTCGCGAGACCGGGCGCGTCCACGATCTAGTAGACCGCCTCCTGGATCTGAGTTGGGTGGGGGAGGCGGTCACGGAGGCGCGGAAGGCTGGCGACTACGACTCGCTCGGGCTGGCCGATATCTTTCTTCGGCACGAGCAAGGCGATGTGGCCGAGCGCCTGATGCTGGAGCGGGCGGAGAAGACCACGGACACGCGCGTTCTGGAATGGCTGGAGAGCTACTATCGGTCCCATGGCGGGGATAGCGCCGCCCTGGCGCTGGCCGAGAGGATATTCCGCTTGCGTCCTAGCCTGGAGAAGTACAGGGAGTTGCGGGATCTGGCGGAACGGCTCGGTCGGTGGGACTCCCTTCGGCTGGGATTGCTGGGGTTCCTCCAGGAGGGTCGAAACCCCGTCCTTCTGATTCGGATCCACCTGGAGGAGAGGGAGATCGATAGGGCGCTGGAGACTCTGGAGTCCTGGTGGACGCGGCAGGGCTACTCCATCGGCAGCGAAGTCAGTCTCGATGTCGCCAGGGCCGCGGAGGAGGGCCGGCCGCGAGCCGCCCTGGAGATCTACAGGCGGTCGGTGGAGCGTCTGATCGCTCAACGGGGGCGAGGCAACTACGCCGAGGCTTGCGAACTGCTGATTCGGGTCCGCGACCTGCACCGGCGGCTCGGCGAGGAGGCGTTCTGGCGGGACTACGTTGGTGACCTGCGGGAGCGCAACCGGCAGTTGCGGGCGCTGAAGGAGGAGCTAGCAGTTGCCGGACTCTGATATCTTATCCGGTCCCTTAGGACGCTGAGGCCGGTGGTTCAAATCCACTCGCCCCGACCACCAAGCCCGTTGGTAAATAGCCAACGGGCTTCCCTTTGCCCTCCCCGTTCCAGAGCCCGAAACTTGAGAACGTCCTCGCTTCAGTCCCGGTATTGCACAAACACGGTTGGGATGGAGTATTTTGCCCTGTTGTGGGGGCTTTCTAGACAGCGAGTCTTCTGAACCGTGGGAGGCAGAGCGCCACTGAGCCAATTGCCGGCGAGCATCCTTGAAAGCCGTTGCGGCCTTCCAGCAGGGCAGCATCCATGCACTTCGGGTTGCTCAGAACCACTCCGCACCCCGTTCCCTAGTCCCATCTCTCGTACTGCGGAGGCGCTTTCCCGTGGGTTTCGGTGATGCGTGGGAAATTCCCCCTTTTCGGCAGAGAGAAGGTGTCCACCACCTCGATCTCGTGCCTCAGTTCGTCACCGAAGTCGAAAATGTACAGGAACTGCTGCCGGAGCTTCAGTTCCAGATTGGCCAGCGTCACCTCATCGGCCATGGGCGGCTCAGCGTCGGTGTTCATCGTGTCGATGTCCATCGTGGGGCATTCCACCTCTGTAACTCTGTCCCAGGGGCGATTGCTAAGGAAGAAGGCCCACAAGTGGTCATCATCCCAGTGGAAGGCCTTTTGGATCGCGTAGTGGAGGTCCTCCAGGGTCTGGTTATCCAGCATCTCTATGACGCGCCACACCTCCGGCTTCCACCCCAGGCTCACCTTTAGACGATATCCCAGTTGAGCCGGAACCTCGGGTTCCACCTCGACTCCAGCGTTTTCCTCGGCCTCCGGTGTCGTCGGCACAGGCAACCCCAGCAACTCACGGAGGATGCCCTCTTCCATCTGCAGCTCACCGTTGATCCGGTGGCCGAACAGCCGCCGCATGGCCGGCGTCAGATCCGGCCGGTAGGTGACCATCCACCCGTCGACGACAAACTGACTATCGGGCCCAAAGAGCGATTTGGACAGGGGATCGGGGGATGCCCCGGCGTGGTAGACGCCCCGCGCCAGCAATCGATACCACAGCTCGTTGACTTGGATGCCTCTTGTGCCCTTGATCGCCTCGGCAGCCGCCTCGCGGAGCCTAGCGTTTTGAGCCTCGACTTTCTGAGAGTCCAACGTCTCGGTGCTGATGGCCCGTGCCTCGTACCGGCCGGCCTCGCCGTCCTCGCAGGAGATCAGTATGGCAT
>JAJYNT010000446.1 GCA_021786215.1 Chloroflexota bacterium
GTCGTACAATAGGTTCGTTACTTTCCCCACCTATGGTTCATTGGGCCACTTCTCTGTCTTGACAGCGCCCGGCGGTATGTCCTAGCATCGGAGGTGACCCCTAGATAGCACCAAGCCTCTTTGGCCGCTGCCTCCAGGGCGCGAGGCATCGGACGGTGCAGACGCGCCGCCGCAGGCAGGGCCATGAAGATTGTTCCCCTCTCTTGCAGGAACTCCCTTTAGCGTAGGCTCGCGCTCATCCATCGTCAGCCGCAACGGAGTCAGTAGATGGTGCCATCAGTCCGTCTGAACCAGCGGCGCGGCCGCACGAACGACCACGTCATGGCCTCCGTCGGTACCGCCGGGTGCTGGCTGGAGCGGGCGATCGAAGGGGCCATGGTCCTGACCCTCATCGCCGAACTGGTGGTGGTATTCACGAATATCGTGCTGCGGAGCCTGTTTGGCATCGGCTTGGACTGGGTGCAGGAGGTCTCGCAGATTGCGCTGGTGTTCCTGACTTTCGTTGGTGGAGCTCTCGCCTACCGGCGTGGCGCTCACATGCGCGTCCACGCCGGAATCCAGGCCCTGCCCGAGCGAGCCCGACCCTACGTATCGGCCGCCGTCGACGCGACCATCTTTGCTGTCGCGTTGATCGTAACCTGGCAGTCCGCCGACCGGCTGGCTCTAGGCGGGCAGTCGACGACGCCGATGTTGGGGTTGCCGACGGGGTGGATGACAGCGCCCTTGACCGTCGGGATGCTGGTGATGGCTCTCTTCGCTTTCGGCCGGCTGTTCTCCTATCCGTCCCGGGTGGCGCTTCCGGCCGTCGCCGGGGTGGCGGCCGCACTCGCCATCGCCCTTACGAGGGGCGCCGTCGGTCAGGATCAGGCGCTGGTAATCACTCTGGTAGTCTTCGCCGTCCTGCTGGCGATGTCGACGTCCATCGGTTTCGTCTTCGCCGCTGTAAGCCTCCTGTATTTGCAGCAGACGAAAATGGTCGCGCTCACTTCGGTGGCGGTCAGCATGCAGTACGGTACTTCCAGCTTCGTGATGCTCTCCGTTCCTTTCTTCATCCTTGCCGGACTGGTCATGACGGAGGCTGGCCTCGCTCTGCCAATGTCGGAGTTCCTGTCGTGCGTCGTCGGCCGGCTCCGCGGGGGACTGCTGCAGGTCATCGTCGTGACCATGTACGTGTTCTCCGGCATCTCTGGGTCGAAAGTGGCAGACATGGTAGCGGTGGGAACGAGCCTGAGCGCCATGTTGAAGCGGGGGGGGTATCCGAAGGGGGAGACGGCGGCGGTGCTGGCGTGCTCTGCCGCCATGGGCGAGACGGTTCCCCCCAGCATAGCCATGCTGGTGCTTGGCTCCGTCGTTTCCATATCGATCGGAGGGATGTTTATAGCAGGCATTCTTCCCGCGGCGCTGATCGCCCTGTGTTTGATGGCGGCCATCTATTTGAGGGCCGGCAGGTTGGGGCTGGGCCAGGCTCCTGCCATTCCTTGGCGGCATGCCGCCCGGAGAGGAATCGTCGCCATTCCGGCCTTTGCCATGCCCGCCATGCTGCTGGCGGGCATACTCACAGGGATCTCGACGGCCACGGAGGTCTCGTCTTTCGCCGTGGTCTACGGCCTCATCATGGCGGTGCTGGTCTACAGGACGACGAACGGGAAGGGATTGTGGCGGGTGATGAGCGAATCGGTGACCATGACCGGCAATATCCTATTCGTCGTTAGCGCGGCGATGGCCTTCTCCAGGGCGATCACGCTTGCCCAGGTGCCGGTAAGGTTGGCGTCGGTACTGGACGTCTTCCAGGGCGAGCCCTGGCTGTTCATGTTGGCCTGCGTTTTCTTCCTGATCGTCATGGGTGCCTTCTTGGAAGGGTTTCCGGCGATGTTGGTCCTGAGCCCGATCCTGTTCCCCATTGTGACGCAGTTCGGAATCCCGGAGCTGCAGTTCGCCATCGTGTTGATCATCGCCATGGGCATCGGCTTCTTCTCACCTCCTATCGGCATCGGCATCTACTTCGCCTGTTCTGTTGCCGAGGCGACGATGGAGGACACGCTTCGGCCGATGCTCTACTACGTCTCCATCCTGATAGTCGGGGTGCTGCTGGTCGCCTTCCTCCCGGAGGTCAGTCTGGCACTTCCACGGCTGGCCGGCATGAGCGTGCACTAGCCACAATCACTCGACTCGCCGGGATGAGAAGGGAGGTACCCAGCCTATAGCAGAACAAATGGGCCCTTGTGTCCGATGGCGTTCAATGAGTTCGTGCTTCGGATCTGTGGGCTTGTTACAACAAGGCCCAATGGAGAATGGAGAGGAATGATGTACGTTTTCAGGGTAATGAAGGCCGATGTCGCCTCATTCAAGACCGCGGATATCCTGGTGGCTGTGATCTTCGCCGTCGTCGCTCGGGTTTACGCCCTGTTCGGATCACCGGTTTTCAACGGATGGCTGATATCCCTTGGCCCTGTCGGGCAATTCCTGGGGACGTTCGCCGTAGGCATCCTGTACTTCATCTTGCTGCTCTCCGCGATCGTGCGAGGCAACATGCTGGTCGCTTTCGTCGCATCGATGCTGATGGCAGTGGTTCGTGTGTTCACGGGTGATCCCTTCGGACCGGTAGCCTTCCAGGCCTACCTGGTTGGTGGCTTGACCGGCTGGATCGCCTACGCTGCCATGCGCAACCGCCACAGCTACTGGAGTTGGGTGCTGGCGGGGTGGTGGTTCTCGATGGGCGTCGACTTCGTTTTCTACACCTTCTACCTTCCCGTTGCCCCGATCTTCGGCTCGGTTGCCATTGGTTACGTCGCGGATGTCATCGTGTACCGCCTCATCCTCGGCTTCGTGCTGGCAGCGGTTCTCATGCCTGTCGGCAACTGGATGTATAAGTCCGAGGCGCTGCGGGGCGTCGTGCGTCGCGCCGTAGTGGCCGCGTAGGGCCGGCGCTGGCAAGCGACCCGGTCCTCCGGTTGGGGCGGGCGGGCACGGATTTCCGTGCCCGCCCGCCTGACATCCTCAGGGATGCCGGGCGGTGGGACCAAGACACGCCCGGCACGTCAGTTGATGTCTGACAAGCAGTCAGCAGTCGTGGCGGTGGGAGTCTGATCCACGGCTCCTTGACGCCACTGCCTCGCCCCAAGTAGACCCGAAGGAGCATGGTTTACCACCGTTTCTGGCGGGGGAGTGTCTCTGCCCGGGTGTCGATCGCCGGTGGTGATCCCTTGACAGATGTCCGACAGCATGATAACCTGCACGGCAACCGCAGGTCGGGCGCGCCAGCGCTGCCCTCGTAGGGAAGGAGCAGAGCATGCACTGCTACTCGGGTCGTGTCCTCCACGTGGACCTCACTAATGAGCGGTCGCGGGTCGAATCTATCGACGAAAGAACCCTCAGCCAGTACCTGGGTGGCATCGGGCTCGGCGTGCGACTGCTGATAGACAACCTGAAGGCCGGTGTCGACCCGCTGAGCCCCGACAACGTCATTGTCCTGGCCAACTCGGTGTTCTCTGGCACGCTGATGCCCACTGCCAGCAAGTATGCCTTCGTCACCAAGTCCCCTCTGACCGGCTTCATCGGCGACTCCCTCTCGGGAAGCTTCTTCGCCCAGGCGATGCGGCGCGCGGGCTGGGATGCCGTCGTCATCACCGGCAAGGCGCGTGGTCTCAGCTATCTCTTCATCGACGGCGACCGGGTGTTTTTCCGGAACGCCGCCAAGTTTCGGGGCATGGGCTGCTTCGAGACCGAGGAGGCGATCCGCGCAGACGTCGACGACGAGATGGTGAAAGTAGCTTCCATCGGCCTTGCTGGCGAGAACTTGGTTCGGTACGCCTGCGTCGGCAACGACAAGGGCCGACAGGCCGGGCGCACCGGTACCGGCGCCGTCATGGGCTCGAAGAATCTGAAGGCGATTGCCATACGGGGCTCCAAGCCCGTTCAGGTGGCCGATAGGGCCGAGATGTTGCGGCTGGGCCTGCAGTA
>JAJYNT010000118.1 GCA_021786215.1 Chloroflexota bacterium
CTGTCCCAGCACCAGCATGCCATCCTCGAGACGAAGGCGAGGCACCTTGAAACTTATGTCTACTTGCGCGCAGTATTCCACATCCTCTGCCAGCCCAACCTTTCGGAGCACCCCGGCATTGTGGGACTCCCAGAAGGCCCGCAGTATCGCCTCCTTCGGCGGTATACCCTCCGGGTCGGAGACGCCGGCCTCCTGAAGATACGACCGGTATAATCTGATGGCCGCTACCGCCGACTCCGTCAAGAATGGCTGCGTCCCGCCCTCCTGCCCGACGGCAACTACCTGCTGAGACTGACCAGATCGCTGAGCATCGGCCGAACTCACTCCCGCGGTCTCTCGCCACACCAGGGTCGCAAGATACCCGGCGCAGAAGGCGTCGTCTATCGCGAACTTGCTCCCGAGATGGTCACCGGAGCAAATGAAGGTGATGTCCAGCCCTTTCTGCCGAGCTTCGGTCACTGCCGCTCTGGCCACCGCGGAGGCATTCAGCAGGCTACCGGCCAGCACCACTGGAGCCTCGGCCACCCTACGCATCGCCCTGGTCCCGTTTGAGGTGCAGAAGCAGAGGTCCCGCCCCTGTACGCTCTCGACGCGGAACTCGCGTGGCGAATTCCCCAGATCGAACCCCTCCGGGGGCAATCCCCCCGATTCGCCGCACACCAGCGGTCTGTCATCGTAGCGATCGGCAAATTGCAGTGCGGCGGGAATGCTTTCGGCCAACGTGACACGACCGGCCCCAGCTTCCATCATCGACACGAGTGTCGACGTGGCTCTCAACACGTCGATGACGACGCACAGTTTCGAGGGCAAATCGGTCGCAATGGGGGGTAGGAACACTACCTCGACGTTCATTCAACAACCTCTCAGTGTAAGCGCTCACAGGGTTCGATTTTACCACGAGCGGTGGCCAGTCGGTCCTCTCCGGCGTTTGCCACTCAGGTTGCCACGCAACATGGACGGCACCCCACCAATCGATGGTCTTGCATACGGGGGTGGGGTATTGACACCATCTCCACCACGCCCGATACTTACTCATCGTTGATGAGGTACTAGTCAGCGGGCTTAAGGACGCCATGTGGCCAGCATTTCCGCCGCACCTCGGGTTGGTGGCAGTCCTCGAGCATCCTACCTATCTATCCCCAGGTGAGAGAATTGGACGATCAGACGATCTATCTAACCCTTCGTGCGGTGAGTGACAGCGGGTCGCCGGTGGGGTGCTGGAGGGTCCGAGCAGCTCTTCGCGCGACCGGTATCGAAATGAGCGAGGCGACGGCGGGGAGGCTGTTGCGAGAGCTGGACTATCAGGGCCTGACCCATTCCGTTGGTTCCAGGGGGCGCCTACTCACGGAAAACGGGCGTGCCCGCCTAGTCGCATTGGAACAAGCTCGTGCTCGCCACTCCTACCATAGCGATCTGCTCCAGGCCATCAAGGCGGAAACCATCGAAGACATCCTCGACGTGCTGCGGGCCCGACGCGCGGTGGAAGCGGAGTCAGCCAGACTTGCGGCGATGTTCGCTAGCGAGATAGAAATCCAGGAGATAGAAGAGGCAGTAAAGAGTCACCTCGCGGAGGTCGAACGAGGCGGAATCGCTGGCGAGCAGAACCGCGCAATCCACCGCATGGTGGCAAAGGCTTCGAAGAGTAGAGTCCTGCTGGCCGTGGTCAACCTCATCCTAGAAGACCAGCAGCTTCAGGAAACCCAGGCCCGCATTCAACGATCTGCCAACCAGGTTGTGCCGCAGGAGCACATTGTTCTACTCCAAGCCCTCAAGTCTCGGCGGCCAGAGAGAGCAGCTAAGGCCATGGCAGCTCACATCGATCGATTGATCAGAGTAGTTCAGGATTACGGTCTGGCGAACTCTTGATCGGTGACCAAGCGAAGGCAAGCATGAGGAAAGGACACAAACGATGGCCAAGACAGCGAAGAAGGTCATGGTGCTGGGCATCGATGCCCCAATTGTCCCGCGACTTCACCAATGGGCTGAAGAGGGCAAGCTGCCCGCTCTGCAACGACTTCTAAGCCAGGGTGTATTCGCACCCAACTGTCTGGTACCCCTACCCACCATTACGCCCCCCAACTGGACCACCATCGCCACCGGTGCCTGGTCGGGAACTCACGGCATCACCGATTTCGATAACCACATCCCAGGCACGGCCCTGAACCTGACTCACAAGGCCTTCGACTCGTCGGAGGTGCTGGCGGAACCCATCTGGGCAGCCGCCGAGCGGGCAGGGAAGCGCACCATCATCATGAACTATCCCACCACCTGGCCTAGCCAACTGAAGGATGGTTGGGTGGTCGGCGGCGTTGGGACCATGGTCAACGACTGGCGCCTCGACGTTTCGATGGGCACCTTCAATCTGAGCAACTTGACCCACGACATCCTCCTTTCCACTGAACCTTATCCCTTCGCCACTGAAGTATCCTTTGAGAAAGCGCGTGGGTGGGAAAGAGTTGAACACTCAGATAGGGCGTTGCAGGCCGAGGTTACCATCTCCGTGCGTCGAACCCTGAACAAGCTTGACCCGGTGACATGGTTCCTGCTGGTGGACGATGTAGCTGGCAATGGATATGACACTGTGCTGGTATCCCGCTCGAAGAAACGCGAAGACGTGTTTGCTCGGCTCCATGTGGGTGAGTGGAGCCAGAATGTCTACGACGTTTTCCAGACCGACAAGGGGCCGAACAAGGCTGTCTTTCGATGCAAGCTGCTGGAACTCTCGCCTGATGCTCGGCAGTTCCGGCTGTACGTGCCGGGCCTCTGCTCCCTGGAGGGGTGGGCTGCACCCAAGTCGCTGGAGGAGGAGATAAAGAGCGATAGCGGCCTACCAACGGCGAGAGCCGGGTGGGAGTCTTTCCTGATGGAGTGGATTGACGACCAAACCCTGCTTGAAACCAATGAGTTCCACCACAACTGGCTCGTCGACGCCAGTCTCCATCTGCTGAAGAGCAAAGCCTGGGACCTGTACTTCCTGCACGTACATACACCTGACTGGATGTACCACACCTTTTCCGTCGATCTGGACCCTTTGACCGCCCACAACAAGGCAGGCGTGCCTCGCTTTGAAGCCTTGGAGCTGGCCATGTATCAGGGGGTTGATCGTTGTCTAGGTCGCATCTTGGAGGTAGCCGATGAGGAAACCCTGGTAGTCGTTGTTTCGGATCATGGAGCCAAGGCCAAGACCGCTGACTTCCACGTCGAGGACATCCTCGAGGGGGCAGGACTGCTCAAGTACCTGCCGGGGGAAGAGGGCAAGGCACGACAGATCGACTGGAGCCGGACGAAAGCCGTCGGTCAACGCACGGTTTACGTGTACGTGAACGTGAATGGGCGCGACCCCGAGGGAATAGTCGAGCTCGGTGAAGAGTACGAGCAGGTTAGAGATCAGATTGTGAAGGCTCTGCACGAGTACGTGGACCCGAAGACCGGGTTCAAACCGATCACAATGGCTCTTCGGAAAGAGGATGCCCGTATCCTCGGGCTCTATGGCGATCGAGTGGGCGACGTGATATACGCGGTCGACCCTCGATTTAGCAAGGAGCACGGGAGCTTCCTGACCACGACTCAATACGGAATCGGAGACCTCCACGGCCTCTTCATCATGGCAGGACCAGGTGTAAAGCAGGGGGTGACCATCGAGCGTAGCGTCTGGTTGACCGATGTGGCCCCGACGATCTGCCATCTGGCCGAACTCCCCATACCTCAGCAGTGCGAGGGAGCCATCGTCTACCAGGCACTGGAGGACCCCGACGGTCAAGTCAAGGAACTGCAGTCCCTCAGAAAGAACGTTGAACGGCTCAAGCGAATGGTAGAGCGTCCACCCATGTGCTGAAAGAATCCGGCGGTGCTGGGATGGGCTGCGGCCAATTCGCTAGGGAGAATGCACGCGAATTCTTCGACGAAACCTTCTTGGCGGCTGACCCAGTGACGAATCTGGGAAAGGCTATCCC
>JAJYNT010000447.1 GCA_021786215.1 Chloroflexota bacterium
AATCACGCGGGGACGAACCCCCTGTGGCCCTCCGTGTCCATAGGGTCCGAGCACGATCACAAGGATCGTCCTCGCGGATATCGTCAAGCGCTCCCGGTGCGGCGCTGAGGTCACCTTGGAGATATTACAGAACCACATTCTGATGGTGTCGTTAGTGGCGTGGGCCCTGGCTCAGGCGCTGAAGGTCCTCGTCATCCTGTTGCAGGAACACAGGCTCGACCTCTGGAGGTTGGTCAGCGCCGGCGGAATGCCCAGCTCCCACTCCGCATTGGTGGGAGCCCTGGCCACAGGTGTGGCCATGCAGGACGGGGCCAGATCAAGCACCTTTGCACTTGCCGTGGTGTTTGCCGCCGTGGTGATGTACGACGCGGCGGGGATCAGGCAGGCGGTCGGCATCCAGGCACGTATCCTGAACAGGATGCTGGATGAGTTCTTCAAGCACCAAAGGTGGAACGAGGAGAGGCTGCGGGAGCTGCTGGGGCACACCCGCGTGGAGGTTCTGGTGGGAGCGTCCCTCGGGATCGCCATGGCTCTCATCTGGGTATAGATGTGCTGAAGTGTGATCTGCATCTCCACAGCTTCCGTTCTCCAGACTGCAACATGAGTCTGGACACGATAGTCAGGACCTGCCTGCGCCGTCGGATCGACGCCATCGCGCTCACCGATCACAACAGCGTATCCAACGCCCTACCACTGCAACGGCTGGCTCCATTCCCAGTGATAGTGGGCGAGGAGATAAAGACCACCGAAGGGGAAATCATCGGACTCTTCCTCACGGACGAGATACCCCGAGGAATGAGCCCTGAGGCCACGGTCGAGGCGATCCACCAGCAGGGAGGAGTGGTGTACATTCCTCATCCGTTCGACCGAGTGCGCAGAAGTGTCCTTCGAACGGAAGCGCTGATGGAAATCCTGGATCAGGTGGACGTCATAGAGACGTACAACTCTCGCATATCTTTTCCGGGAGATGTCTTGACTGCCATCCGGTTTGCCGAGAAGCACGGCAAGTTGAAAGGGGCAGGTAGTGACTCTCACGTCTTCTGGGAGCTAGGGAACTCATTCGTGGAGATGCCGGAGTTCACGGAGAGGGATGGCTTCCTGCAGTCTCTGGCTCAGGGTTCGATACACGGCAAACTGACCCATCCGGTGGCCCACCTCGCGTCGACCATCACCAAGTGGCGCAAGAAGTACATGAAGAGATAAGCAAAAGGTCGTCGGCAGGCAACCACTACTGCGCGCGTACCATCTTGGCTGCCTCGCGGACGACCTCCACCTCGTTCTCGTAGCTCATAGCAGCCAGGGCATCCTCAAGATCGAACCAGCCGGCCCTATCGTTCTCTTGATCTCTGCGAGAGAAGTCCCCTCCGGTAGGCTCCATCAGGAAATAGTGCACCTTCTTGTGGACACGAGATCCCCTGGCAAAGAACCAGTATTCGATGACCCGGATCGGCCCGACCATCTCCACCTCCAGGCCCGTCTCCTCGTTCACTTCTCGGAGAGCGGCCTGTTCGATAGTCTCTCCCTGGGCCAGACCCCCTTTCGGCAGGTACCAAGCATCCCGCTGGCTGTCGCCCACCAAAGCCACCTGAATCCGCCCATCCAGCTTCCTGGTCACGACCCCTCCGGCCGAAACCGCGCCTACCATCCTTACCCTTGGCATGGATTTCCCTTCCTTCGCCCTCGGCGGAACTGTCTTACGGCAGGTGCAAGAGCCCTGCCAAAGCTCCCATGCTTCGCAGGGTTCCCGCTTTGGAGCTGCAACTGATGCCCTGAACCGCACCATATATTGTACCCAGGGAGAGTCCAGGATGCATCTTGACCCATAGCGCCAAAACAGTTAGCACAAACTTGAGAATTGATGTACAATGTTGGTAATCTTGTTGATAGTTAACCTTGGTCCCAATACTCTCAAAGGTGAGGTGCAATGGAACGCAAGGTACCGGCGGCTCTGCTTAACCCTGTCAGCCTCCTCGGCGCCGTCATGGCGGCTTTCTCCCTGGTCATCATCCTAGTCCTCCTCGTGCTGGGTGCCACGGGAGCGGCCGCAAACCCCTACACTGGCATCCTCGCCTTTCTGGTGGGACCAACCGTGCTGGTGCTCGGGCTACTGTTGATCCCCATCGGACTGGTGAGGGAACGCCATCGTTTGGCCCGCCTGGGGCTGGTGGCAAAGGCATTCCCCATCCTCGACCTGAATGACTCCAGGCAGCGGCGAGGCATTCTGGTCTTCAGCGCCGTTACAGCAGGTTTGATGTCGGTGATGGTGGTCACCACCTACGGGGCGGCTCAGTTCATGGAGACACGCGAGTTCTGCGGGGATATCTGCCACCGCGTGATGGCTCCCGAGGCCGCTGCGGAACAAGCTTCACCCCACGCCAGGGTGGAGTGCGTGCGTTGCCACATCGGCCCAGGCGCCCCCTGGCTCGTGAAATCCAAGATCTCAGGTATCCGGCAGGTGGTCAACTACAGCCTGGGCACCTACCCTCGGCCAATCGATGTCCCCATTAAGGACCTGCGCCCTAGCCGGGACACGTGCGAGGGATGCCACTGGCCCGAGCGCTTCTACGGCGACCTGCAGCGCGACATTGTCCATTACGCTCAGGACGAAAAGAACACACCCCAGGTTCAGCCGATGATCTTCCGTGTGGGGGGAAGCGCTCAGGAGCAGGGAATCCACTGGCACACCACGGCCAAGGTGTACTACCTCCCCCTGAACGGCTCGCGAACCGAGATCGGATGGGTGCGCGTGGAGAGGCCTGACGGCTCGGTGGATGAGTTTGTCCTCCCGGAGAAACAGGCACAGGTACACCCCGAACAGATCAAGGTCGACGAGCGTTTCATGGACTGCATCGACTGCCACAACAGGGCAGCCCACAATTTCAACTCTGTTGAGAACGGGGTGGACGCAGCCATGGCCCAGGGTGCCATCAGCGCCCAGATCCCATTTATCAAGCAACAGGCGATGCAGGCCATGGGCCAGGTAACCGACAAGACCACCGACGACCAGTATCAGAGCAGCTTGAAGCGAATCGATGGCATCGTGGAGTACTACCGAACTCAGCAGCCTCAGGCCTACCAGCAGAACCAGGCTCAGATCAAGCAGGCCGTGGCCGAGTTGAAGGGTATCTACCAGCGCTCAGTGTTTCCCGATATGGGGGTCGGCCCCAACGTCTATCCCGACTGGGCAACCCATGAGGGCTGCATGCGCTGCCACGGGAAGCTCGTGGGGATAGCCGGGGAAGCCAAAGGAAGGGCCATCGAAGCCGACTGCCAGACCTGCCACTACCTAGCACCGCCCGCCCCGCGGGTACCCGCGGCATCAGCTCCGTCACAGCCGGCAGCGGCTGCCGCCCAAGCCAAGAGCTCAGGCCCACCGGCCATACCTCATCCTACTGAGGGTCGAAGTCAGTGTGACGCTTGCCACACGATTGGAGGGCCGGGTGTCGGCACGGCCGGTGGGGTTGGGATACCGGCGGATCACCAGGGACGCACCGACTCCACCTGCACCGGCTGCCACAAACCGGCGTAATGGACCATTTCCGGCCCTCTCCACTCGGGAGAGGGCCGGAAAGAGAACATGGCGCTTCCAATCCATCAGCCGCCAACCAGGTACCGCGCGGGAACATAACCCTCCGTTCCATCCGGCGCTCGAACGTGTTGCCACGTCTGTCCATCCCCGGTAACGGGAGGGCCCACCACTACCATGGGCGTGTGGTCTATCCAGGCCCGAATCTTGTCGTCCATCCGGGGGGTCCTCCGCAAGAACACTCCCTCACCGTCGGTATTTCCCACCATTAGAATCTGTCCAACGGGCTGTGGACTGGCCTGCGAAGCAGTCGGGGACTGGGTAGGGGCACCAGCGGTCGGTGAGGAAGTCGGCATGGGCGTCCCGGTAGGCGGTGGCGTTCCTGTGGCCGGGTTGCTCGGCGACGGGCTTGAGCCCGGCTGC
>JAJYNT010000420.1 GCA_021786215.1 Chloroflexota bacterium
CACCGCGGAGATGCTCGGGGCCGACGCTTGTGAGTACTCACTCTCTGGCCAGTGGGCCACTTGAGGGTTGGTCTTGGCCTTTGGCCGCTGTTCAACGTGTCGCGAACAGCGGAGGTGACTCCTCAGAACCCACTTCATAGCCAGGCCGTGTGCAGGACTTTGGCACTGCGAAGAGAGCCGCCGTGTGCTAGAATCCCATCCGGAATAGCGTTGCGCCACGGCATGTCTAGCCTTGCGGATCAGTCAGGCACCCAGCAGTGGCCGATCGAAGGAGGATCGACCGTGCTGCCGCTGTACCGCGAACTGGACACCGCCGTGCCTCTCCACCGCCTGTTCGCCATCTTCCTGAACGATCCCTACCCAGTCTTCCTGGACAGCAGCCTGCACCACGAGCGGTTGGGGAGATACTCGTACGTAACAGCCGACCCGCTTCTGGTGCTTCAGTCCAAGAACGGCCGGGTCGAAGTGAACGGCGATGCCGATCCCTGCACCCCGAAGGGAGACCCCTTCGAGTGTCTGCGCCGACTGGTGCACCGGCTGGAGACCGAAGCCGTGCCCGGCCTGCCCCCTTTCCAGGGGGGTGCCGTGGGCTATTTCGGCTATGATCTCGCTCACCACATCGAGCTGCTGCCCCGCACGGCTGTGGACGATGTGGGGGTCCCCGACATGGTCGTGGGGATCTACGATTGGGTACTGGCTCACGACCACGCCTCCGCTCGAACGTGGCTGGTGGCCAGCCCCTATCCCCACGGCGATTACGAGCGGGCACGCCGTCGCATGGAGGGGGTGGAGAGCAGGTTGGCGCGGCTTGAACGGGAACCCGCATCCCGACACGAGGAGTGTCTAGCCCGCCCGCCCGCCTCCACCTTCGACAGGAAGGGATACGTCGACGCCATCGTCAGGGCCAAGGAGTACATAGCCGCCGGTGACATCTACCAGGTAAACCTCTCCCAGCGATTCCAGGTTCCACTCCCCATCTCTCCCTGGCAGCTCTACTGCCGTCTGCGGGAGGTGAGCCCGGTACCCTACTCGGCCTACCTGCAGCCGGGAGACCTCGCCATCGCCAGTGCGTCGCCCGAGCTGTTCCTGCGGAAGGAGGGACCGAGAGTGGAGACTCGGCCCATCAAGGGCACGAGGCCGCGGGGCAAGACGCATGAAGAGGACCGCCGCCTGGCGGAGGAGTTGCTCGCCAGCGAGAAGGACCGAGCGGAGAACGTGATGATCGTAGACCTGCTGAGGAACGACCTAGGAAAAGTGTGCCGCGTTGGCACCGTGCGGGTGTCGGAGCTGTACTCGCTGGAGAGATACAGCACGGTCCACCACCTGGTATCCTCGGTGGAAGGGGTTCTCGACGGTCGGCACGACGCGGTGTCCCTCCTGAGAGCCTGCTTCCCGGGCGGCTCGGTCACCGGCTGCCCCAAGATCCGAGCGATGGAGATCATCGATGAACTGGAGCCAACACAACGGGGGGTTTACTGCGGCTCGATCGGTTTCCTGGGGTTCAACGGCAACCTGGACACCAGCATCGTGATCCGCACCATCGTGGCGAAGGACGGGCAGGCTTATTTCCAGGTGGGTGGGGCCATCGTCGCCGACTCGGACCCCGAAGCCGAATACCAGGAGACCCTGGACAAGGCGAGGGCGATGATCCTAGCTCTCGGGGGTGACCGCGCATGGTCGACCGCCTGATCTACCTGAACGGCCATATGTTGCCGGAGGGCGCGGCCCACCTGTCGGCCCTGGACCGCGGCTTCACGCTGGGCGACGGGGTGTTCGAGACCCTGAGGGCCGTTGGCGGGAGGCTGTTTCGAATAGACGATCACCTGGCTCGGCTCCAGCGCTCGGTCGCAACGGTGGGCCTCGTGGTCCCCGAGGGGTGCCCGATGCTATCCGAGGCGATCTCTTCCCTGCTGGCCGCGAACCAGTTGGAAGATGCTCTGGTTCGCATCACCGTTAGCCGGGGGGTCCCCGCCGAGCGGGGTCTCCTGCCCCCCTCTTCCCCATCACCCGCCCTGGTCATCCACGCAACGCCCTTTGTCGGATACCCGAGCGAACGGTACCAGCGGGGCTTTACAGCGGCGGTCGCGGCGATCCGGCGGAATGAGAGCTCGCCGCTGAGCTACATCAAGAGCTGCAACTACCTTGAGGCGGTGCTTGCCCGCATCGAGGCCGGCCGCCGGGGCACCGACGAGGCCATTCTGCTGAATACGGCGGGCTGGCTGGCGTGCGGCTCCTCCAGCAACCTTTTTCTGGTCTCCCGGGGAGCCCTTGTCACCCCTTCCCTTGACTGCGGGGTCTTGGAAGGCGTGACCCGGAGAGAGGTGCTCAGGCGAGCCACGGCGGAAGGTCTGGAGGTGCTCGAACAGCGGCTCGCGCCGCGGGACATGTTCCTGGCAGAGGAAGCCTTCGTAACCAATACGGCGCTCGGCGTCATGCCTCTGGTCGCCATCGACGGCCGACGGGTCGGCCGAGGGCGCCCCGGGCCCATCACGCTACGGCTGAAGGCCGCCTACGATGAGCTCCTCCTCGCGACCAAGTAGTGCCGGGGGGGAGCCTATTCCTCCAAACGAACCGAGGAGACCCCCATTGGTGGTGGTGAAGGTGCCGCCCCGCAGATCCCTCCAGGGTCAACGCTCGGCCCTTGGTCCTCTGGACGAAGTCCCCTATAGCCTGCTCGATCCTGGCGACGCTCATCTGGTCGGCATCCCGCAGCACCAGCACCGCCAATCCCTCAGGGTCGCCCATGGCAATCCCGCTCCCGACCACCTCCCCAGCCACGTCCTCACCGACAGCCCCTGCGCAGACATTCGATAGCGAGGTGCCGCTCCGAGCGCTGAATCTGTAACTTGAAGAGGCGCCCAGCCCGAGAGGTGATAATGATGAAGAAGACCCTGCAGATCGGCCACAGCCCCGACGCCGACGACGCCTTCATGTTCTATGCCCTGGCTCGTGGCCACGTCAAAGTGGATGGCTATGACGTCGTTCACGTGATGGAAGACATCGAGTCCCTGAACCGCCGGGCGCTGCGCGGCGAGCTGGAGATGACCGCCGTCTCGGCGGCCACCTATCCTCGCGTGGCCGAGCGCTACCGGATCATGGCCTCCGGCGTCTCCATGGGGCAGGGCTATGGCCCTATCCTGGTGAGCCGGGATCCCACGGCGCCGGAGGACCTCGGCGGGAGGCGCATCGCCATCCCCGGCAGACACACCACGGCCTTTCTCCTGCTCTGCCTGTACGCGGCCGACTTCCAGCCTGTGGAGGTCCCGTTCGATCGCATCCCCCAGGCGGTGTTGGCGGGGGACGTGGAGGCCGGGCTCCTCATCCACGAGGGGCAGATCACTTACGAGGCGATGGGCCTGAACAAGATCCTGGACCTGGGAGACGTCTGGCGACGGGAGACCCCCCTGCCGTTGGCCCTGGGCATCGACGTGGTGCGTCGCGACCTGGGAGAGGACCTCGGCAGGCGGGTGTCGCTGGCGCTGCGGGAGAGCATCGCGTATGCCTTCGCGCACGAGGAGGAAGCCCTGGCCTACGCTATGGGGTACAGCAGGGGCATCAATCGAGAGACCTGCCGTCGGTTCGTCCTGATGTACGTCAACGACTACACCAAGGGCATGGGCAAGGGGGGGCAGCGAGCGCTGGAGGCCCTGTACGAGAGGGCATACCGAAGGGGATTCATCCCAAACCGGCCGCCCGTCGATCTCATCGGATGAGTGACGGGGCTTGCGTGGTCGACCGGCGGCGAGCTGGATATGCCCTGACCGGCGCAGGTCGAGACTCGTCGTTGTTGGTTCAGAAACCGTGTCGGATGCTCGGGGCCGACGCTTGTGAGTACTCACTCTCTGGCCAGTGGGCCACTTGAGGGTTGGTCTTGGCCTTTGGCCGCTGTTCAACGTGTCGCGAACAGCGGAGGTGACTCCTCAGAACCCACTT
>JAJYNT010000281.1 GCA_021786215.1 Chloroflexota bacterium
CAGGCTCCGTGGACCGTCATGCCCGACCTGATCGGGCATCCAGGGGTCCACGTTGGCGTGCAGGAGTGGCCTCACGAGGGGATGGGATGCCTGGACCCCCGCCCTCGCGGGGGTGACGATGGAGAGGCTGTAACTCGATCTATCCACGCTCGTGAACCCGCCCTTAGAGGGTTGCAACGATCCTGTGGTATGGACATTGCTCGCTCGTGCTGTGTGGAGTTGGGGCTCTAGTAGTGCGCGGGGAGGTAAGGATGAAGCTTCGCATCGGTGCCACGGTTAGGACCCGGGAAGGCGACGAAATGGGCAAAGTGGAGCGCGTCGTGCTGGATCCCAGTACCATGGAGGTCGAGACGGTGGTCGTCCACCGGGGGCTCATCCTGGCTCGTGATGTGGCGGTGCCCATATCCCTGGTTCAGGAAGCCGATGAGGCCGAGGTACTTCTACGTATCGGGCGGGACCAGTTGGATGAGCTGCCGGATTTCGAGCGGAGACATCGCGAAATGATGCCCCCGGAGGATGTCGAGTCGTACGAAGTCTATGCGCCCGGTTCCATTCTGTTTCCCCTGGTGCCGCCCTATGGCGTTCCAGGCGAACCAGGCCCGTACGAGCTACCGGAACCGGAGATAGAAGCGGCACCCGTGGAGTGGGATATAGTCGAAGGTATGCCCGTGCGCACCCTGGACGGGACCGCCGGCATCATCGACGAAGTCCGCACCGACTCGCTGACGGATAAGGTCGGCTCGATCGTGGTGAAGAGCTTGACCGATCCTAAGAAGCAAGTGGAGATCCCAATCGAGTTTGTCTCGGATGTCGGCCCAGATCGAATCAAGTTGAGCTTGACTAGCCAGCAGGTGGAGGAGTTGCCGCTGCCGGTCGCCGACCGGTACATTCACTCCGAAGGTCGTCGCCGCCAGAAGTCGCGATAGCCTTCGGCGTGCTTCCTCCGTGCCCATAGATGTATAATCCATGGGGCTTGGCCCGGTGGGACGGTCGTCTTCGAGATGCATTGCCCCAGTTCATGCTCCCCAATTTGTGGACCAAGGCCTCCTCGAGGGCATGGTTCACGGACAGAGTGACAGACTCCGTGGGGCCGTCATGCCCGACCTGATCGGGCATCCAGGGGTCCACGTTGGTGTGCAGGAGTGGCCTCACGAGGGGATGGGATGCCTGGACCCCCGCCTTCGCGGGGGTGACGATGGAGAGGCTGGGGGTGTTGATGTCCGTACCTCGTTTGCTGGGGGCAGTCGCTATCCTGAAACGGGACCGTGCCGGCTGAAGGAACATAACGCAAGAATGGGCTACAAGGAGTGAGCTGCATGACTAAGAAAGTCCTGGTCACCGAATTCATCCATCCCGCCGGCGTCGCGATGTTGAAGCAGGAGTGCGAGGTCGTGCAGCCCTCCGGCATCTCGGTGGCCGCGTTGAAGGAAGCTATGGTGGATGTCGACGGGGTGCTGGTGCGGGTGGCGCCCATGACTCGAGAGGTGCTGCAGTCGGCACCGAGGCTGAAGGTCATCGGCAAGCATGGAGTGGGGACCGACAACATCGACATTCCGGCCGCCACCGAGTTGGGTATCGCTGTGTGCAATACACCGGAGGCCAACAGCGAGGGGGTTGCTAGCTATGCGATCACCATGATGCTGGCGCTTTCCCGCAAGGTGGTCGAGTGCGATAGCTTCGTCAGGGCCGGGCGGTGGAGCGGCAAGGACGATCTGATGGGGCATGAGCTGCTGGGGAAGACGCTGGGCATCGTGGGAACCGGGCGGATCGGCCGCCGGCTCGCTCAGATGTGCCAGGCCGCTTTCGACATGAAAGTGGTCGCTTACGATCCGTACGTTACGGCTGAGGATATGGCCGCCAAAGGTATCACCAAGGTGGAGACCGTGGATGAATTGATGCCGCTGGCGGACTACATATCCATACACACCCCTTTGACCCCCGCCACGAAGGGGTTTGTGTCCACCAAACAGTTCGACCTCATGAAGAAGACGGCCTACCTGATCAACAGCTCGCGCGGCCCGGTGGTGGACGAGGTTGCCCTGATACAGGCGCTGCAGGAGGGCAAGATAGCCGGGGCCGGCCTGGATGTGTTTGAGCAGGAGCCGCCGGCGAAGGACAACCCCCTGCTGAAGATGAACAACGTGATCCTCTCTCCCCACGTGGGTGGCACCAGTGAAGAGTCCATGGAACGTATGGCAACCCACGCGGCGGCCGGTATTCTGTCGGCACTCCGGGGCGAGCGGCCAAAGTACCTGATGAATAGGGACGTATGGAAGTAGCTGAGGCCTCAGACTCGCCGTCTCTCCCCGGGTCTGCTTCCCCTCCGATCCCCTGGGGGGCCCTTCTCGTGGTCCTGCCCGTGCCCTTCGCGGTCATGGTAGGGCTGATCGATTTTGCCCCCCTGCTCCCGCTGGTGAAGGGCGAGTTTGCCCTGTCCAACACCTGGGCCGGGCTGCTCGTGGCCTCCACTATCCTTACCCATACCCTGATGCAGCTGCCCGGTGGCCATCTGGCGGATCGCATGGGGGTGAAGCGGTCGGTCGAGCTGGGGTTGCTGCTCATGGCCGCCTCCATCATAGCCGGGGGTCTGGCACCATCCCTCGCTCTTCTGCTCCTGTTCAGGTTTATCTTGGGCATCGGCACCTCCGTTGTGTTCATCGCGGCCCTGTCATCCGTGAACATGCTGGTTCCTGTAGAGAAGCGGGTGGTGGCCCAGAGCCTGTTTGGTGCTTCTGCCAACATCGGGGTGCTGCTGGTGATGCTGCTTTCTGAGAGGCTGGCGCGCTGGGAGGGGTGGAGGGGCACCTTCGTGCTGGAAGGTGTGCTGATCCTTGGGATCGCCGCGCTCTACGCTATCGGGTTCCATCCGGAGGCCGGGGTCTCACGGATCGCCCAGGCATCCTGGGGTGAGACCTTACGAGAGCGCGCCCTTTACCTGCTCGGGTTGGCACACATCCTGAGCTATGGGGTATTCACCGCCCTCTCCGCCTGGATGGCGACCTTCCTCTGGGAGCAGCACGGCATCGGGTTGGAGTGGGCCGGCCCGCTCGCGGCGGTGCTTCCAGCGAGTGCCGTGGCGGCGCGCGTTCTGGGGGGCCTGCTGTCCGTGGGCCGGGAACGACAGGTGATCGTATTATCCTCTTTCGTGACGGCGGCTGGATTGGCGGTGATGCCGCTGCTCCCCGGTCCTAGATCGGAGGTGCTGGACCTGTTGCTGCTTGGATGGTCGACCAGCGTGCCGTTTGGGGCGATCTTCTCCTACATCTCGGTGGTATCCCGGAAGGGCGCCTCGGGGTTCGGGTTCAGCCTCGTGAATTTCGTGGGGAACGTGGGGGCACTGGCGTTTCCCCCTGCCATGGGCTTCGCGCTGGATGCCACCGGCTCCTTCAGCCTGGCGTTTGGATCTCTCGCGGCTGTGGCGGTGGCGGGCGGGGCGGTGGTAGCTCTCGGACTTCCCAGATTGGCGCGCGTCAGCACGGTATAAGCGGCCAGCTTCCCCGGGTGGAAACCACGAGATTTCCTCGATGATTCCGTCGAAAAACCATTGACAACCACCCGGTGTTGGTAGATGATACTGTTTGTTTGATGATCCGCCAAACTAACTGCCCCTGCGGGGATTCTCTTGATCCATTAGTTGGTCGTGCCGCTAAACTAATTTCCGTGAGGAGGACTGTTACCGTGTGGCCGGATGCTCGCCTCCAGGCTCAGCGACGTCGCTCTGAAGAGCTCCTCAGACATATGGCGGACTTCCACCTTGACCTGAAGTTCTCCGCCGGGGTCTGGTATTTCGCTCCCGGCGGCAGTCGCTTCCACGATCGCTACACCACCGCGCTCGACATCCCTGCGCGCCTCGATATTGCCGCCAAGATGAAGCAGTTCGGCCTCGCCGGCATGGAAGCACATTATCCCAACGAGATCAGCGAGGGA
>JAJYNT010000298.1 GCA_021786215.1 Chloroflexota bacterium
AGCATCAGAGATCGTCAATGGGAGATGCGCCGCCGTCCAGGCCGTCACCGCCGCCCATGGCGTCGTCGTCGGGCATCTCGCCGGCCTCCATCCGATCGATCATCTCCTCGTACTCAGGCCCCAGATCCTCCCCCATCTCCTGGCCCATCTTCCTGGCCCACTTGGCGATGCTCTTGGGATCGTTCTCGTCCAGTCCGGCCAGGCTGCTGGGATCGGCCAGATCCTCCAACCGGCTCTCCTCCGATTTCATAACGGCAAAACGGGACACAAGTTTGGTGAGGTTGGTGGATCCACACCGCGGGCAAACCGGAGCCTGCGTAGAGTTGAAGCTACGGAAGAAAACGCTGACTCGGCGCCTGCAACCGTGGCAACGATACTCGTAGATGGGCATGGGATATCACCTCACGGGTAGATCATTTTACCAGGATTGAGCAGGTTATTGGGATCGAAGGTGATCTTGATCCGCTGCATCAGCTCCAACAGCGGGGGGGACAACCTGCGGGCTATGTAGGGCTGCTTGACCAGGCCGATCCCGTGCTCCCCCGAGAGGGTACCGCCCAGCTCAATGGCGGCGGCGAAGATTTCCGAAGCGGCCAGGTGAACGCGCTCCATCATCTCCTTGTCCCGAGTGTCGAACAGTAGATTGGGATGAAGGTTGCCGTCCCCGGCGTGACCGAAGACGGGTATGACAAGGTCGTGTCGCTTGGAGATCTCACCTATGCGCCGCACCATCTCGGGGATGGCGCTGCGAGGCACCGCGATATCCTCCCCCTGTTTGGCGGGAGCCAACCTCCCCAGGGCGGGGGATACGGCGCGACGGGCTTTCCACAGGGCTTCGCTTCCATCGGCCGTGGTCGCTACCTTCACATCGGAAGCGCCGCTTTGCGCGCACACCTGGCCCACCTGCTCGATCTCGGGCACGATGGCTTCCTCCCGACCATCTACCTCGATAATCAGGATTGCCCCGGCCCCCACCGGGAGTCCCATGTTCAGGTACTCCTCCACCACTCGAATGGTGGTGTTGTCCATGATCTCGATGGTGGAGGGCAGGATGCCGCCTCCCAGCAGGTTGGTCACCGTCTGGGTGGCGTCCTCCAGCCTCGGGAAGATGGCCATGGCGGTGCGTCTCGTTTCGGGCTTGGGCACTAGTCGGAGAACTATCTCGGTGATCACCCCCAGGGTTCCTTCCGAGCCGACGAACAGCTGAGTCAGGTTGTAGCCTGTCACGTCCTTCATCAACTTCCCGCCGGTGCGGATTGTCTCCCCGGTCGGTAGCACCACCTCCAGACCAAGGACGTAGTCCTTGGTGGTGCCGTACTTCAGGCAACGTGGACCCCCAGCCCCTTCGGCTACGTTGCCACCCAGGGTGGATTGCTTCAGGCTGGCCGGGTCGGGCGGATAGAACAGTCCCCTCGACTCCACCTCTGCCTGGAGATCGGCCGTGATTACGCCGGGCTCCACCACGGCCACCAGGTTCACCAGGTCGATCTCCTTGATCCGGTTCATGCGTGTTACGCTGAGTACGATGCTCTCCTCGTCGGGGATGGAGCCTCCCGACATGCCCGTGCCGGTGCCCCTGGCCACGATGGGTATCCGCTCCTGGTTGGCCAGCTTCAGTATCAGGGAGATCTCCTCGTTGGTGGCCGGGAGGACTACCGTCCCGGGCCGGCTCTGCAGGTAGCTGGCGTCGTACCCGTAGCAGATCAGGTCCTCCGGTGTGGTGAGAACCCACTTCTCCCCTACGATCTGGCGGAGTCTTTGAATCAGTTCAGCTTTCATTTAGATGTCAGCCCTCAGATTGGGAGCGGAGGCTGTTCCGGTAGGCCTTGTCGAGCAGCACCACCGGGTGGGTCACCTGCATCGCGAGTTTGGCTCTTCGTACTCCAGTTCCCAGCTGCATCTGGCATACGGGGCAACCCGAGGCGATCACCTCCGCGCCTGTGGCGGCCGCGTTGGCCATCTTCCGATCCAGAATGCCGATGGACATCTCGTGGTGAGTCAGCATGTAGGTGCCTGCCCCACCGCAACACCAATTGGCCTCTTTCATCTCGGTAAACTCCACGCCGGGGATCATTTTCAACAGATCCCTCGGCTGACTGGAGACGCCCTGACCACGCACCAGGTGACAGGGGTCGTGGTAGGTGACCTTGGTTTTCACCCTGCCTAGCCGATCGTCCAGGGGTATCTCCGCCAGGAACTCGCTGATGTCCCGGAACTTGGCGCTATAGGCGGCGGCCTTCTCGGCGTAGATCGGATCGTGCTTGAGCCACTCCTTGTACTGCTTGCCGGACTCGCCGCAGGTAGCGCAGTCGGTCACGATGACGTCCACCCCGGCCTGCTCGAAGAGATCTATGTTCTTCCTGGCCAGCTGCAGCGCCGTGTCCAGGTCCCCATAGGACATGGCGGGCATTCCGCAGCAGACGGTGTCCTTGGGGGTGATAACCTCGGCGCCGTTGTGGGCTAGGACCCGCACGCTGGCCGCACTGCTGTCGGCGAACAGGAGGTTCTGGGCGCATCCCAGGAAGAACCCCACCCGATACCGACGCTGAGCGTGAGGCTGGGTTACCTCGGGCAACCGCCGTCGAAGTGGGGAGATGGACAGGGTGGGAGGCATCTGAGCTGCCTGACCGAGGTGGTGTGGGAGCAACTTCAGCACACCCGTTCGCTCGGCCAACCAGCGCAGCCCCGATCTCTGGTACAGGCGGAGGGGCCAGGCCGCGGCCTCCAATCGGCCCGGGGATGGGAGCACTCCCTCGAAGATCCATTTCTTGGCGGCCGGCTGCGGCAGTTTCTTGTCGATCTCGATCCGCGCGTCGATGACGATCTGCTGGGCCTCCACCCCGGATGGGCACACGGCGGCGCAGGCACCGCAGTTGAGACATCGATACATGTGATCGACGAAGTTCGGGCTGAGTTCCAGTTTGCCCTCGGCGGCGGCGCGGACGAGCGCCACCCTACCCCTGGGCGAGTTGGTCTCGGTGCCCGCCTCCCGGTAGGTGGGACATACCGATAAGCAAAGACCGCATCGAATGCAGTTCAGCAGCTCGTCATAGCTTTGGTGGTGGTTGCTGGAGATCTGAATATCCGACGAGTCACTCAGGGCTGAGTCTCCAGATGATTGAGATCCCAGAGGAGATCATCCAGATTGACTCCGTGCACGATGGCCCCGGCTTCCAGATCCTCGAACTCGGCGGCCAGGCAAACGAAGCAGCCGAGCCCGTAGCGCTCGAAGACAGGGATAGAGTTGGGATAGTTGGAGACGATCTCCTGGATAGTCATGTCCTTGGTTATTGCCATGGGCCCCTCCTCACACCCAGTCGTGGGATGTTGTGGACCCGAGAGACAACTCCTCACCGAGTGAGTCCTTGTCTCCTTCCTCGAAGCTTCGTCCCTCCAGGGCTGCCAATCGGCGCTCAAGCTCGGTGATCTTCCGATGGAGGCAGTGGATAGCCTCGGCCTCTGGATCAGGCAGCTTCTCCACGGTGCCGTTAGCCGGGTCCAATCGAGCCACGACGCGCCCCGGCACCCCAACCACAGTGCAGTTAGGCGGCACCGGCTTAACCACCACGGAACCCGCGCCGATACGGACGTTGTCCCCAACGGTGATGGCCCCGATGACCTGGGCTCCCGTGCCGACCACCACGTTGTTGCCCAGCGTCGGGTGCCGCTTGGCCTTCTGGGTGCTGGTCCCGCCCAGCGTCACACCCTGGTAGAGCTCCACATTATCCCCGATCTCAGCGGTTTCCCCGATTACCACTCCCATGCCATGATCGATGAAGAAGCCCTCCCCGATCTTGGCCCCTGGATGGATCTCGATGCCGGTGAGGAAACGGCTCAAATGGGAGATCAGCCTGGGAAACACCGGGATTTTCCAGTTGTACAGGGTGTGAGCCAACCTGTGAAACTGCCTGGCGTGGAACCCAGGA
>JAJYNT010000234.1 GCA_021786215.1 Chloroflexota bacterium
AACTGATCCGCGCACCCTCCCACCGCTGGTCTCCTGTTCCTCCCCTTGGCTCTGGTCCAATACCCGACCGCGGCCACGATTTGGTTTGGATTGGAGATAGGTTGCCTCATACTGTCCGTTTACATGCTCGGTCAAGACTCGAAGGCTCACGTCTCCCTACTGGGAACTCTTGCCGTCACGGGCCTGTTGTTGGCCTGGCACCCGGTTGTCGCAGATCTCACCTATGGGCAACTTGGGCTTGTACAGTTGCCCTTCCTGGCCATTGCCTGGCGGGTGCTTCAGCAGCGGCGTGATAGTCTGGCGGGTCTTCTGATCGGCATTGCCTTCCTGATCAAGCCGTTTCTGTGGCCACTGGCGCTCTTTCTACTTCTTCAGCGCAACTGGAGGACATTTGGATCTCTCACTGTGACCGTTCTGCTGGGGTACTGCATAACGGTCTGGCGCATCGGATATCAAGCCCATCTGATCTACTTCACTCGAACGCTCCCAGAGGTCAGCCAGTTATACAAGGCCCATGTCTCCAACATATCGCTCTGGAGTCTGGGATGGCGGCTCTTCGACGGAACTGGCATCGAGCAGGTCACATTGCCAACCGCTCCCCCCTTGGTCAGAAACCCCACGGCTGCCCAATTCGTCTCCATCGCGATTCCTCTCTTGACCATGCTGACTGCCTATCTTGCGGTGCGGCGGATCCGTCGCACGGATGAGTGGTTCGGGCTCGCGATCTGTGTGAGCATCCTGGTGAGTCCCATCGCCTGGACTCATTACATGACGCTGGCCACGATTCCTGCTGCCCAAGCCATACGTTGGCTAGCGGATCGCGCCTATCCTCGCGGCAAGACCGTTGCCGCCATGGTCGTGGGCGGGCTGCTGCTGCTCCCCCCTGAAGTAGCCGCACGCCTCACCTATATGCTAGCCCCCGCGGGTACAACCCCGCCAGCCACCAGCCTGCCGTTTCTCGTCGCGCTGTCTCAGATGGAACCCGCTCTAGCGGTCGCAGCATTGGCCTGGCTGGTGGCGACTCTTCAGATGGAGAACGAGACCGCCGGTGTCTGACGGGGTCCCAGAATATGCGGAAAGGCGGGACCATTTCGGTGGTCCCGCCCTCATTCTCAGCGAGATTGGCCGAAAGCGCGGATCAGTTGGCCGGGCTCGCAGCCCGCTTACTGTTGCCGCCAAACAGACGCTGCCATCCCTTCTTGAGCTCACCGTTCTCCCATACCACCAGCAGCGAGGCTGCCACAAAGATGGATGAGTAGGTACCGGTGACTATGCCGATCAGCAGCGCCAGCACGAACGTCTTGATTGTCACGCCTCCAAACAGGAAGAGCGTCACCAGCACAAGAAGCACGGTTAGCGACGTGTTCAGGGAACGCCCGATGGTCTGCATGATGCTGTGATTGACCACGTTCTCGAATCGATCGCCCATGCGCCGCCCGTAATTCTCTCGGATCCGGTCGAACACCACGATAGTGTCGTGGACCGAGAAGCCAATTATCGTCATCACCGCCGTGATGAACAGGGAGTCCACCTCAACGTCGAAGAAACGACCCAGAATGGAGAAGACTCCCAACACCACCAGCGCATCGTGGACCAGAGCGATCACGGCGCATGTGCCCCAGCGGAACGAACTCTTGACCCTGCGAAAGGCGTAGGCGATGTACAGCAAGATGCCCACCGCCGCGCCTGCCACCGCGACGACAGCGTTCCGTACGGTCTCCGTTGCTATGATCGGCGAGACCGAGTCGAAGGAGAGCATCTTCATGTTGCCGAATTTCTTTATCAACGCATTCTGAATCGATTCCCGCTCAGCCGGCGCGGTCACCTTCCCGGAAGCATCCTTCTGCTCGCCCTTCAGCGTGTAGGTGCGCACGATGAAGGTGCTGCCGCCGGGTATCCCGCTGTCCGACTTCTGCACCATCGCCTCCGGATGGCCGAGGGTGGTGAACTCGTTCCGTAGATCCGACTGATTCACCGACTTATCAAACTGGATAGTCATGATAGAGCCACTGGTGAAGTCGATACCGGGCCGCAGCCCCCCGGGCAGCACCAGGGAGATGACCCCAGGCACCAACACCAGGATCGACAGCAAGAAGAACCAGTATCTCTTCCCGACGATGTCTAGCATCATGTTACGGCTACCCCCTCGTTTCCTGACCTAAGGCTGAAGCTGAGGCAGCTGCAGGCCTCGCCGATCTCTCAAGACCGAAGAGCCAACTCCCGGTAGCCAGTCCGGTACTCACCAACATCCTCAGGAAGGTCCTCGTCACGGTGATAGCCGAGAACATGCTGGTGATCACGCCCAACCCCAGGGTCAGAGCAAAACCCATGACGATGCTGGTACCAAAATTGGACCCGAACCAGAACAGAATGACGCAGGTGATGAGGGTCGAGAAGTTCGAGTCCCTGATGGATGGCCAGGCGCGGTCAAACCCCGCGTCTATGGCGGCCCTCAGGGTCTTCCCGGAGCGCATCTCCTCTCTCATCCTCTCGAAAATCAAGATGTTGGCGTCCACTGCCATACCGATGGACAGAATGAACCCCGCGATGCCTGCCAGGGTCAGGGTCACCGGGATCAGCTTGAACTCCGCCAGCGCGAGCATGGAGTACACGCCCAGAGCAACCGAAGCCAACACACCTGGGAGCCGGTAGTAGAGGATCATGAAGAGCATCACCGCGATGATGCCAATCCCGCCGGCGATGAGGCTTCTGGCGACGGAGTCGCTACCCAGGGTAGCATCCACATCCTGCTGCTGTATCACTTTAACTGGCACCGGCAGGGCACCGGCGTTCATCTCGATCGCCAGGTTCTTCGCTTCGTCCAGGGTGAAGTGACCGGTTATCTCGCCGCTGCCCGAGATAACGTTCTGCACCGTGGGAGCTGAGAGCAGCTGATTGTCAAGGAAGATGCCTATGGGCTTGCCGAGATTTCGTTGAGTGATCTGCTGAAAGAGCTTGGCACCCTCGTCATTGAACTGGAAGTCGATCTTGGGGGCGCCGGTGGTCGGATCGAACGCCACGTCCGCATGCTTGAAGTACTGTCCGGTTAGCTCGTGCTCTTTCCCGTCGGAGCCCACGGCCTTGGCGATAACCCACTGGGGCTTGCCGTCCGAGCCAGTCACCTGCTCCCGGAAGTCCATCTGCGCCGTCTGCCCGATAAGGCTAATCGCCTGGTCGACGTTCTTGACGCCGGGCAACTCCACGATGACGCGATCGGTGCCTTGAGCCTGGACGATTGGCTCGCTCACGCCGTAAGCATTGATGCGTCTCTCGATGACGCTGATCACACCCTTCAGTGCCGTCGCCTGATCGGCGGGTGCGATCTTCGACATGTCGGCTTGAAGTAGCAGTTGCGTACCACCCACCAGATCCAAACCTAGCTTGAAGGGGCCGCGGTCGAATTCCCAGCTCCCAATCTTCAGATGGATGCCGTTGCCCTGAGGTAGGCTCGCGCCGAAGGGCAAGTACTTCCCGGGGTTGTGTGGCCAAATGGTCACCAGCGCGAGCACAGCGAGTACGACGATGCCGAAGAAGGTAATCAGTACATTTCTTCTCATGCGCGATGCTGCCTTTCAGGCGTGAGAATCACCGCCGACACCACAGTCTACTGGATTCGAGAACCCACCATCACTTTCCAGTCGATCAACACAAAGCGAGGACGTGGCCCCCGCCCGTCCTCCAAGCAACTGGGTACGCCTAAAGTGGATAGGGAAGGGGGAACCGCCTCCCTCTGCCCGCTGCCGTGAAGTATAGCTCCCGGCCATGAAGTGTGTCAATTTCTCGCATTGCCTCACAAATAATCTTACCCGGGGCAGTGTCGTTGCCTCACAATCCATCTTACTTTATGGAGCTTGGAGATGGGTATACTGTACCCCGAAAACTGGACAGGCCGAATTGTTAGGATAGCTGT
>JAJYNT010000107.1 GCA_021786215.1 Chloroflexota bacterium
GACGTAGTAGTCCTTCAAGGCGGTCACCCACTAGCGTTGGTCGCATCGTGAAAGCCACGAGGAGATGCTTCGCTGACGCTCAGCATGACATGGTAGACGTTTCCGCAATATACCGTACACTATCGGCATGGTTCACAGAAACGGCGAGATAGAGTAACAGTAGGGGCGAGCGCCGCTCGCCCCTACGACTGGCACACCGTCGGTGAACCATGCCAGATGAATTGGGAAGAACAACCACGTGGCAAGGAAATTGCTGTAGACAATAAATGAATGCATGGGGATCCGACGTATCGCCTCAGCCGGCCAGATCTCACAGGAAAAGGAGTATTCTCCGATGTGGTTCTATCTGCTGGCCATGATCGCGATTCCCTTGACCTTAGCCTACCTATCCCATCTCCTGGATCAGGGGCAAGAGGACCATCTCGAGGAAGCGGACGAAGGCCGGCCGGTGAGCCACGAGGCTGCCTGACGGGGAATCCATGACATCCCCCAATGTGGGGTCGGAGCGCCGTGCAATGGGCGGGCGGGGGAGCAAGGCATCGCTCCCCCGCCCGTCTCGTGCTCTCGAAATGATGAAGGGTCGAGTTGGCAGCCTAGACCCGACTGGGCACAGCCCCATCCCGCTCCGCTTTTGCGCTCAGCACGCTGACCCTGGCAGCCACCTGTCCGGCTATCTTTCGGAAGGCTTCGGAGACTGGAGAATCCGGATGTGCCACCAGCACTGGCCGTCCCTGATCTCCCCCTGCCCTTACCTCCGGATCCAGGGGTAGCTCGCCCAACAGGGGAGCGCCGTGTTGCTCTGCCATCCTCTGTGCTCCACCCTGTCCGAAGATGTAGCTCTTCTCCCCGCAATGGGCACAGAGGAAATAGCTCATGTTCTCCACGATCCCCAGAATAGGGACGTTGAGTCGCTCAAACATGGAGGTGGCCTTCGTGGCGTCGGCTACCGCGACTTCCTGGGGGGTCACCACCACCACCAGCCCGCTCAATGGAATAGACTGGGCCAGGGTCAGGGACGCGTCGCCGGTGCCCGGCGGCAGGTCTACCACCAGGTAGTCCAGTTCACCCCACTCCACATCAGTGAGTAGTTGCTCCACCATCTTCCCCACCATGGGGCCACGCCAGATGATCGGCGTGCTCTCGTCCACGAAAAAGCCCATGGAGATCATTCTGATACCGTGGCTGATGGCGGGTAGCAGCTTCTCCCCAACCTGCCGTGGTGGCGTCTGAACCCCCAGCATCTGGGGAATGTTAGGTCCCCATATGTCCGAGTCCAGCAGCCCAACCTTGGCACCGGTCTCGGCTAGGGCCAGGGCCAACCCGACGGAGACGGTGGACTTACCCACCCCTCCCTTGCCGCTCCCGACCGCGATCACGTGACGGACCTTGGGGATCATCACCCTTTCCTGCTTTCCGGTGCGGACCCGCGAGCCAAGCTTGACCTGCACCTCGGTCACGCCGGGGATCGCCATCACGGCCTCGCGCGCTTCCTTTTCGATCTCAGACTTCAAGGGGCAGGCAGGGGTTGTAAGAACGACCGTGAAGCTGACCCTGGAGCCGTCAACTTGAAGATCCTCCACCATGCCCAGGCTGACCAGGTCGCGGTGCAACTCCGGTTCTTGCACGGTGCCGAGGACTCTGAGCACATCCTCTTTGGTGACTGTACTGTTGCTAAACACCACTGAACGCTCCTCCTCCGGGACTTCTGATGGGTGCCCAGCAGCATTCTAACTCTCCGGCGATAGTTGCGCAATTGTGTACGATAAAAATGGTAAATAGCGGGATACCTGGCATGCATAAGGCTATAGCAACTATCTCTACTGTCCGTTGTCCCCAAGTTATGTTATGATCGGGGGCGATGCGATCCGCTCCCAACGGTTGCATACAGCTGTCGGCCTAGAGGGGATGGTTCGAATGGAGGGTGAGGGCACGATGCAACCAACCCGATGGGAGATACTGCAGCTTCTCAAACGGCGTGGCCGAGCCACCGTGGACGAGCTTTCCAGGGTGCTGGGCATGACACTGATGGGAGTGCGTCTCCACCTGGTGGTGCTCGATCGCGATGGCTACGTTAAGAGAACCACGGTCCGAGAGAAGCCCGGCAGGCCGGCCCTGGTTTACTCCCTGACCCCCAAGGCCGAGGAGATCTTCCCCAAACGGTACGACCTGCTGGCAGAGAAGCTGCTGGAGTCCCTTCAGGAGAGCGATGGTAGCTCGTTCATGGCACCCGCCCTGGAAGCCGCTGCCCATAAGATCGCGGCGCCCCTGGTGGATCGGGTGGAAGGGGCCACTCTCGGCCAGAGGGTGGAGTCGGTCGGTCACCTCCTCGACCGCTTCGGAGCCTTTGCCTCCTGGGAGAAGGCCGATGGAGGCTTCATGATCTATCATCAGAACTGCCTCTTTTACTCCGTTGCCCTGCGGAACCGGGAGACCTGCTCCATTGACTGCACCCTCTTGCGTGACATGCTCGGAGTGGAGGTGGAGCAGCGCGAGAGCCTCCTGGAAGGCGCCGTCCGTTGCAGTTTCTTCGTGCCCGATGTCGCCGCGACCGATTCTCAAGATGGGGCGTCGGCACTGAGGGCGGAGTCCTGAGCCCCGTGGCCGACCTCCTGCTGCCAGGCCGGACCCTGCACCCGAGGTCCGAATAGCGGGAGCATCATGAAGCACGAAGCAATTCTCTATGAGCGGCTTGACCGGGACGCAGTTCGGTGCCACGTCTGCCAGTGGGACTGTCGCATCGCCGACGGCAAGCTGGGGGTTTGCCGGACTCGGGTGAACGAAGGAGGAATCCTCTACACTCTCCTCTATGGCGAGGCCTCCTCCATCAATGTCGATCCCATCGAGAAGAAGCCCCTCTTCCACTTCCATCCCTCCAGTCGGGTCTTTTCCCTGGGCAGTTGGGGTTGCAACTTCCACTGCAAACATTGTCAGAACTGGCAGATCTCCTATGCTCGACCTGCCGGGGATGGTTGGATCGTGAAGGACTCGATGCGGGGTAGGGGAGAGAGGATCACTCCGGAGGAGACGGTGAAGCTTGCTCAAGCGAATCGTTGCGCGGGGATCGCCTGGACCTACAACGAACCCGGGATCTGGCTGGAGCACACCCTCGATTCAGCTCGACTGGCCAAGGAGTCCGGCCTGTACACCGTTTACGTGACCCACGGATATCTTTCGGAGGTAGCGCTGGACGCGATGGGGCCCTACCTGGATTGCTACAGGGTGGACATCAAGGGCTTCAGCGATGGCGCGTATCGTAGTCTGGCCGGGGTGCCACGATGGCAGGGGATCCTCCGAGTCGCCGAGCGAGCACGTCGACGCTGGGGCATGCATCTGGAGGTGGTGACCAACATCGTGCCCACGATTAACGACGATCCCGCTGAGCTCGATGCGATCGCCGGGTGGATCCGGGATGCCCTTGGTTCTGCCACCCCCTGGCATGTGACCCGCTCTTTCCCCAACGCCGAACTGGAGCAGCTATCCCCCACGCCGGTATTGACCCTTCTCCAGGCCCGGGAGATCGGTCTGCAGGCCGGTCTCTCCTTCGTCTACGTGGGCAATCTGGGCGGCACCGATCTGGAGAACACCCACTGCCCGAGCTGCGGGGCGCTGGCTATTCGCCGTGCCGGCTACCGGACGGAGTTGCTGGAGGTGTCCGCCGGCGGCAAGTGCCGGCGATGCGGAGCAGATCTGAACCTCCGGGGCTGCTGAGGGCTGCGAGGGGCGATTGGGTGCCCCAACTGTTGTGATGAGACACGTGTGCGCCGCGGCTCACCTGTGAGACCGTCACTGTTGCCCCTCTTGGGAAAGGCTGCTACAGTTTCACCGTCGGAATTCTGACCACAGGGGGGCGCCGTGAAAGTCGCAATCCTCGGCGGTGGCATCGCCGGCCTTA
>JAJYNT010000470.1 GCA_021786215.1 Chloroflexota bacterium
TTTCAGTGGAGTCGACTCCAGATTCGTCGAGAGACGGCTCATCCAGCGCGGCGTTGCCCACCCAGACACCATCAATAGACCCGACAGCCGCCCCGACCCTCGCACCCACGGCCACTGCCGTTGCAACGCCCACAAGCGATGCGACGGCTGCCCCAACCGCCACGTTCACGAGTGTTGCCACCGGCACTGCCACGGCGATCCCGCCGACCCTGACCGCGACTGCGACTGCAACCGCAACGACCGTCGCCGGCACCGCGACGCCCACGGCGACCACGACGGTCGGCGCCACGGCGACGGCCACGGCGACCACGACAGTCGGCGCCACGGCGACGGCCACCGCGACCACGCTCCGCACAGCCACCGCCACGCCATATGCCACCATCGCCACCTATACCCCGACTGCCCTGCCGGGCGCGCCCGGCAACGACGACTTCGGATCGGCGACACGGATCACCAGCTTCCCATACAGCAGCAGCGAGAACACGGGTGGGGCGACCCTGGCCGGCGACGATCCGGCCATGGGGGCTGGATCAGGGCAGAACTCAGCCACCGTCTGGTACAGCTTCGTCGCCCCGGAAAATGGCCGCATCGACGTCAACACCCTCGACAGCGACTACGACACGGTGCTGTCGGCATTCACCGGCAGCCGGGGCTCCCTGAGCCTGGTGACATCCAACGACGACGTCGATAACAGCATCCGACAATCCGAAATCTCCTTTAACGTCCAGTCGGGCACGACCTATTATCTGGAGGTGGCGGGGTACGACTCCCGGGGTGGGGGCGAACTCGAGCTCTCTGCCACGTTCTCTTCAGGCGCCACCGGCACCGTGACGATCACTCCAACAGCCACCGTGGTGGTCTCTGCTGGGACTCCCACCCCGCCGGTCCTCGGGGCCACCGCTCCCACGCCAAGGGCTACGGCGGGCACAATCCCTCCCTATCCGGCGGTGACGGACCGGCGCTACTTCGTTCAAACCGGCTACCGGATCACAAACGACGGCTTCTGGGACTACTTCCGCAAGAGAGGCGGGGCGAGAACCTTCGGCTACCCCGTCTCCCGCCAGTTCACGCTTGCCGGTTTCCAGGTACAGCTGTTCCAGCGCAGGCTGCTTCAGCAGATGCCAGACGGTAGCGTGGTCTCGATGAACCTGCTGGATTCCGGACTGATGCCCTACACCCGGATCAACGGCAGCACCTTCCCAGGGCAGGACCCCGACTTGATCGATGCCGCCCCGCCGGCCACCGATCCGGCCTACGCCGAGAAAGCTATCGACTTCATCCGGTCCAACGTCCCGGACCAGTGGAATGGGCAACCGGTCAACTTCCTGCAGACCTTCCTCTCCACGGTTAGCCTCGAGGACGCCTTCCCCCAGGGAGGGGGCGATCCCGCCCTGGTGCCGCTGGTCAATCTGGAGATCTGGGGACTTCCCACCAGCAAACCCGCCTACGATCCCCATAACCACGGCTTCGTCTATCAGCGGTTCCAGAGGGGAATCTTGCACTACGATGCCGCCACCGGGACGACACAAGGGCTGCTACTGGGTGACTACTTCAAGAGCATCATCACCGGGCAGAACCTCCCAGCCGACCTGGATCAGCAGGCAGCCCTCAGCTTATTCTATCGACAGTACGATCGGACCAAGCCAGGCTACCTGGCCAGGCCACTAGATCTGCGAGGCACCGACCTGGTAGGGGCTTTCGAGATGGACGTGCCGCAATAGTCGAAGCCGATTACCTCACCTCCAAAGCCCCGCCCAGGCTCTCGCCCCTCCACTCGGGCCGGTAGTAGGCGTAGGCATCCGAAGTCACGGCCTGCGCCTTCACCGGGTAGAGGGCCTGCGCCTTGAAGCTGAGAGCGACCTCGTCCCCCGGCGTCATGTCTTCCAGGTAGATAATCACCTTCCGGCCCGCCAGGTCGTACCGCTTGACCTTCGGCTGAGTCTTCAGCAGCGCGTCCAGGCTATCCGCCACCGGCACGAAACCGGTGGGTACCGCCACGTCCACCACCACCATGCCGGCCTCCATCGGCTCAGGCGGCGCGAACTTGACCCTGGCGGAGACGTCGATCAAATCGTTCACCTCGATCTGCCCGGCCCCGTAGCTCACCTGAATCTGAAAGGCTGACTCGGCCTTCTTCCGCGGATCGGGGACGTTGTAGCGAAGCACCGACTGCATCACTACCTGACCCTTCCCCTCGACGTCGACCGAGATCGAACGGCTTGCCGCGCTCGCGCCGGCCGCCCCCACGATGTCCGCGGGGAGCTCTATCGTCTGCAGCACGTCCGCGTTCTCGGACGTCACCTTGACCTCCTTATGCCAGCCGCCCGACTTCAGGGTAACCGTCGCGTCCACGTCGGTCTTTGCCCCGACGGCGTAGCGCGTCAGCGCCTGCAGTCCCACCACAGTGTCCTGGGTCGAGCCGAAACCACCGAAAGCATTTCTGTGAGAGACCAGCCAGCGAGCAGCGCGAGAGGCATTCATCCGGTCGCCATGTTCCAGCAGAGCCAGAGTGGCGTAGCCCGTGGTCTCGATAACAGCACTCTGGTCTCGCCGGGGCGGCATCGGGATAGAGGGAGCGGCCTGTCCAGGGACAACGACAGCGGGACCACCTGGGGCAGGCTGAACTGGCTCCGGCTGCGGCACCACATCGGGATCGCTCCAGTAGAGGCCTCCGTCGCTCTCCTTGGCCATGGCCATCAACTTTTCGTAGGCAGTGGCGGCCTTGGGGCTCTTGGCCAGCTCCAGGGCATAGGTGGCGAGGGCCATACCGTAGGCATCGTCCGTGCTGTCGATGACCCCTTCCAGATAGCGGACCGCCCTTGCGGAGGCGTCCCGGTCCCCCGCCTCTCTCAGCGCAACGGCCAGGTAGGCCGTGAGGGCGGTCTTTCCTTTGAGTCCGCCGAACAACTCCTGGTGGTGGATGAATCCCACCGGCTCGAAGGAACCGTCCGATTTCTGCTCTTTCGCTATCCAGGCCTTTGCGCTGGAGAGCACGGCATCGTCCACGTAGATCAAATCCCTGGCCTGCGCAAAGCTCTTCGTCACAAAGGCGGTCAGCCAGAGGCTCCCCTGCTGGTCCTGGTTACCGAAGGCGGAGAAGCTGCCGTCCGATCGCCGATAGGTCAGCTCCCGTTGGTAACCGGTGATCATCAACTGCTCTGCCTTTGCCATCACCTCGGGCTTCATCTGCCCGGTCTCCTTCAAATAGCGGGCGACGAAGACGTCAGGGGCGAAGAGGATCATGTTCTGCTCACCACAACCGAAAGGCATTTGCAGCAGCTTCTCCAGACCCTGGATCGTCTGGGTAAGGTAGCTGCCCGTGACCGTCAAGTAGGCCCGTGCGGAGCCCTCCACCACACCCGATGGAAGCGTCAACCCCACGGAGCGGCCGGAGCCGGCCGAGAGCACCAGGTTGTCCACCTGCTCCCGTGCCACCCCCTCCGGCTCGACGATCAACTCCTTCACCACAGCGTCCGCCGAGCCAGCGGAGCGGGCGATCACCTTCAGTTTGTTGGTGCCCAGCTGTCTGGGACGGATGGTGAAGGTGACGGACCCCACATCGTTAGGCCCCACCTGCGCGCTCTTGCTGGACTGGTCCAGCGACTCGAACCAGTCCGCTCCATCCAGCTGTACCACGAACTGCTCGGCACTGTTCTGATAGTTGTACAGCGCCACCTTCACGGGAAACTGCTCGCCCCGGATAGCCGGGTAGGGAAGATCCACTGACAGGAAGAACGGCTGCATAACCTTGAGTTGCGCCTCCGAAACCCCCAATCCGGCCTTCTTGGAGAGGGCAACCGCCCGCAGCATCCAGGTGGTGATGCTGTCGGGAGCCGTGTATGTGCGAGAGGCCCTGCCGGCCCCATCCGTATCG
>JAJYNT010000451.1 GCA_021786215.1 Chloroflexota bacterium
GAAACCCGGCTCAACAACGGCGATCGAGCCATGGCGAAAATCTGCGGCGGAGTATGGCTCAACTCCGACATAGGTAAGTTCCCTGAGCTTCAGCGCAATCTCCAAAGCCGTGGCATAGTTGAATCCACGCCCCACCACGACGCAGCGCTCGGCGTATCGATACCTTTCGGCTCCTGTGCGGACGGTTTCTTCCAGATCCAATACTCTTGCCATCTGATCCGGCAAAACACGCAACGCATCAAAGCGTGAAGCATCCTCTGTCAAGGCTGCGCCAAGCCAGGCCAGAGCGTAGAGCTGGGAGGTGTAGGTCTTGGTAGCAGCCATACCCTGCTCAACGCCGGCCCGGCACAGAATAACATGCTCGGCGGCCTCTGCCAGGGGCGATGCGGCTGTGTTGGTGATGGCTACGGTCGTGGCCCCCTGCTTTCGCGCCTCACCCACAACCTCGACCACGTCAGCGCCCTGGCCGGATTGAGAGATGCCCATTACCAGTGCGTTCCTCAGGCGTGGTGGCCGTCTGTATAGCGTGTAAAGCGATGGCGCCGCCAAGGATACGGGCCACCCGACCAGGTTCTCCAACAAATAGCGCCCATAGATGGCTGCGTTGTACGATGTGCCTCGGGCAGCAATGACGACGTTGTCGATGGGCGCGTGGCCCAGGGCCCGGGCAATGTCCTGAACGTGGGCGGCTTCTGCGTTGGCAAAGCGACGCAGCACATCAGGTTGCTCACGAATCTCGTTCTGCATGAAGGTGCTCATCTTGCCTCACCCAGATAAGGTATCCGCGCCGATCTGGCCGCGCCGCACAAACTCATGGACCGCGAAGGCCAGGAGACCCGCAGCTGAGGCAAACGCCGCGCCGGTCCGCACGATGCCCGTCTGTGGGTCAAACGACTCACAGGCCAGTCCCTGGTCCAGCGGAGCGCGACGGGCCAGATCAAGCGCCGTCGCATCGCGGCGCAGCAAGCGATTGGCGAGATCAAAGATGCAGGGAAACTGAAAGTGCGCTGACCCTGCACCGCCAAACGGTCCATCGAACAAGTACGGATTGTGCGACGAGTAGATCCAGCGCACTGTGTTTCGATACACTGGGTCATCTGGCCCACAGAACCCGTAATGGGTGAGCAGCGTCAGGCTCCCGCCTGGCTGATCGCCCAACTCAAACCCGCCAGCCTCGTCGATCGCCCATGCGAACTGCGGCCCAAACGGACCATCGACGACGCACTTGGTGAGAATCGCCTCGCGCAGTGATGTGGCTCGCGTGTTCAGGTCGACCACGCGAGAAGTCGCGCCAATACGCGCGTAAACCCCCGCGAGGATACACAGAGCTCGCCAGACCAGGACGTTATCGTAAGCGAGGAAGGGCCGCATCACCGGATCGTCGTGAGGCGACAGGAATGTTCTATACAACCCGACACTCGGATCCAGTTGCTCGGTGATTGTGTCGAGCAAGACCGGCAACGCAGCGCGGACCTCAGCTTGATCGAGAAACGTTACGTCGCCTACCATGCGCAAATACCAATCCAGGGCGATGGCCGGTGCACACGCTTCGTCCAGCTCGAATCCCGGGTAGAGCAGCGCCCCGTTAATGTATAGCGCGTGATGTCCGCCCCAACGCAGATAGCGCGTCAGGCCAGTCAGCAGGGCGCGTCGCGCCCGCTCTCGATCCACCATCAGCATTGCAGGGAAACTCCACAGGAATGCATCACGCGCCCAGAACGCCGCGCTCACGTAGTAGTTTCGGCTGCGCGACGTGACGAGAGCCATCTCGTCCGAGTCGAGGCAGTCCCCCTGGGCAAAAAAGTAGTTGAAGAAGAGGTTGTTGTTGAGCACACGGGAAAGACGCGGATCGGCGGTCATCGTAGCACGTGCGTCCAGCCAACGCCGCGTCTCGGCGAGCAGGGACGACCATCCGCGGCGCCGGAGGTGCAATGCCGTCGTACGGGCGCCGTCGCTCTCCAGGTTCACCCCCATATAGAACGCGATCCGCGCCACCTGCCCATCACCGACCGGAACGTCGCGCATCCAGCGATATTGCCTGTCCTTCAGGATCAAGTCGCCGTCTTCCGACGGCTGCAATCCCCACCCCAGAAGCGGCAACCCCGCCCGCGCCTCACCCACCACGCTGCCCGTCCAGGCATCCTGCCAGACTGCAAGGTCGGCAGCGGCCGACTTGGCGCCGAAAGCCACTGACTCGACGCCGTGCCACCAGCCTTCGACGCCGATGCGAATTGTATCGGCCGGACAGTCGGAGGCCACCTGGATCAGATACACAAAACCTCTCTCCCCGGGCGGGGCAAAAATCGTCCCATCGATCTGAAACCTATCGTGCCGGGCGATGAAATGGGGCAGCCAGAAACTGTCGCGCCGCCAGGTCAGAGGAACGAGTGGGATGCGCGTTCCGTGGTATTCGATGACTGGGCGCAGCAAGGGCTGACGCTGGGTTTCAGACCCGACCAACTCGAGCGACGTATTGTCTGCCATGTGTAGCACACCCACGTGATACACTCCCGCGTCATCCATCGAGACCGTCGGCAACGACACATACAAATTGCCGGTAGGAATGAATCGCGGAGAGGTTTCCATCACGGGAGGAGCCGTCATCAACGTCATCCGGACTACCCCTTCATGCCCGTCAGCGTGATGCCCTCGATGAACTGCCTTTGAAGGACGAAGAACAGCAAGAGCACCGGGAGGGTGGCAACCAGCGCTCCGGCCATTTGCCAGTTAGTATTCGCACCATATTCCGCCGAGAAGGACTGCAGGCCAACCGGCAGGGTGCGAGTCGCATCGGATGCGGACACAATCAGCGGCCACAGAAACTCTTCCCAGTTGCCGAGAAAGGTAAAGATGGCTAGGGCCGAGAGCGCCGGCCGCGTGAGCGGAAGGGCAATTTGCCAAAAGATGCGGAACTCTGATGCGCCGTCGATACGCGCCGCATCGAGGAGCTCATTGGGAATGGTCAGGATGAACTGTCGCATCAAGAAAATCCCGAAGGCATCAACCAGCCACGGGAATATCACCGCCTGCAAAGTGTCCACCCAGTGGAAGGCGACGACCATCTGATAGAGTGGGATCATCCGCACCTGGAACGGGACCATCAGGCTGGACAGGATGACGATGAACAGAATGTTGCGACCTGGGAAACTGAACTTGGCCAGCGCATAGCCAGCCATCGCGCTCGTGATGAGCGTGCTGATCACGACTGCTACTGCCACGATCACTGAATGCAGAATGTACAGGGCGAAGGGGAACTGGTGAAGCACAGCGCGAAAATTATCCAGCGTCGGCTCGCGCGGGATCCAGGTGGGCGGAATCAGCATCACCTCGTGCAAGGGCTTGAATGCCGCAGAGGTCATCCATACCAGCGGCAACACCATCACCACGCCGCCTAGAATCAGCAGGAGATAAACCAGAGAGTGCCCCAAATAGGTTGACCAACGCCGCGGCATAGGAACACCTCTCAATACTCGAAGGATCGCTGGATGAATCGCAACTGGATCAGGGTCACCGCCATGATCAGGATCAGCAGCACAAAGGCATTGGCGGAGCCGTAACCCATGTCGAAACGCTTGAAAGCCAGCTCGTAGATGTCCAACACGAAGACACGGGTGCTATTGAGCGGACCACCGGGCGTCATGTAGGTATAACCCCCAGCCGTCATCACGTAAGGGATGGTGAAGACGCGAAAGGCGTTGATCACGAGCATGACCGCCACGAGGACGAGGGTGGGGTTGAGGAGCGGGATGACGATGTGGCGGAAGACCTGCCAGGGATTGGCCCCATCAACCTCGGCGACCTCGACAAAGTCACGGGGGATCGTCTGCAGCCCGGCCAGGAAGAGCACCATCGCGTAGCCCACCTGCTT
>JAJYNT010000172.1 GCA_021786215.1 Chloroflexota bacterium
GGCAGCGACCGGCTGCCGAGCCACCAGTCGGGGGACTACGCCCTGATCTCCTGTCTCATGAACTTCGCGTAGGAGATACCGAAGCAGATCAGGGTCATAGAGATCAACCCAACGATCTGAGGCCACACCACCAGGATGCTCTGCGCCAGCGGAAGCGCGCCCGGAACCATCCCAATAACCTCCGTCAGCATCACTGGTCCCAGGGTGCGGATGCTGGGGGTCAGTATGGTCATGGTGCTTTCCTGGTACAGGGTTGTTGGCGAGATCCTCGCCATTCCCATGCTGAAGTAGGCGTTGTCCAGGACCGTCTGCGGTTGTTGTTGGTTCACCGGGAACAGCGCATCGGCGGTGGTTGCCGCGATCATGGAGATGAAGAAGGTGAAGAAGATCCAAAAGGCGATCCCAGCCAGCGCCGAGGTCGCGGTCTGCCGGAAGAGGATGGAGAAGAGTATCGCCAGGCTCATCCAGAAGGCCACGTAGACCACGGAGATGACCAGGTAGAAGACCAGCCTGTACACCTCGTCTGGCGTCGGCGGGATACCGATCATCCGCAGGCCGAGCCCCGCGAGCACCAGGGCGATGCTCACCAGCATCACCCCGATGGTCGCGACGCCGGCCAGGAACTTACCGTTGATCACCGAGTCGCGGAAGATCGGATTGGACAGCACCCGGCTGAGGGTGCCGCGAGCGTACTCCCCGTTGATGGCGTCGAAGCCCATGGCCAGTCCGACCAGTGGACCCAGGAACCCCACGAAGGAGACGAAAGAGGGCAAGTTGCCCGAGGAGACGGTGAACAGCCGCAGGAAGACAAATCCTGATGTGGTGCTATGGCTGCTCACGTCGGAGCTTATCGATTGAGCCGCGGTGTAGGTGGCGGACAGCCCGGCCAGCAGGATCAACCCGAACATGATGAGAAAACGCCTGCTGGCGAAGTTGTCGGCCATCTCTTTGCGGAAAACTGCTAGCAGTCCTGGCATGTCTCTAGCCCTCCCGGAAGTACCTGAGGTAGATCTCCTCCAGCACGTGCCCCCGGAGTCGCAGCTGACTGAGGGAAGAGCTGGCCGACACCACGCGGGCAATCTCCCCGCGCACGTCCTTGAAGCAGTGCAGCAGCAATGTGCCGTTCACCTGCTCAACCGAGGAGACCCCCGGCACCTTCTTGAGACCGGCAAGCAACTCGTCGGTTACTGGCGTGGTCTCCACCTCAACCACCAACGGCTCGCCCCCCATGATCTGCAGTCCCAGCATCTCGATGCTTCCCTCGGCCACCATCCGTCCCTTCACAAAGATGCCTACCCGATTGCAGATCTGCTGCACCTGGTGCAGCAGGTGGGAGGAGAGGAGCACGGTGATCCTGTCCTTGCGGCTCATTTGGGTTATCAGATCCAGCATCTGCTTGACCCCGTCGGGGTCTATGCCGAGGGTTGGCTCGTCCAGGATCACTATCTTGGGTCGCTTGACCAGAACGTCGGCGATGCCCAGCCGCTGTCTCATGCCTCGGGAGAACTTGCCCGCTTCCTTGTCGGCAACGTCGGCAAGGCCGACGCGCAGTAGAAGATCATCGATCCGCGGGATGGCCACCTTCTTCGGGATACCGTTCAGATCTGCCGTGTAAAGGAGGTTCTCTCTCGCGGTCATGTCTTCGTAGAAGCCCACGCTGTCCGGTAGATACCCCACCAGCCGCTTTACCGCCAGGGGCTCCCTGGTGGAATCGTGGCCGTAGACCCGGGCCCTACCGGACGTTGGCTCGGTCAGCCCCAGTAGCATCAGGATAGTAGTGGTCTTCCCGGCGCCGTTGGGGCCGAGCAGGCCGAAGATCTCCCCCTCGGATATCTGGAGATTCAGCTTGTTTACGGCTGTCAGCTCTCCGTATCGTTTGCTCAGGTCGACGGTCTCTATGGCAATCTGCGACCGCTCGTCCATAAGACTATCTCCGGCCTAACTTCATGAACATCCCCATCAGCCCGCCGATTACGATGACCAGGATGCCAACCCCTATCCACCCCCACAGGGAGGGCGTTTCCACCGTGACTCGGATGTCCCTGTTCACAGAGACCTGGGGTTGTGATGCAGTGACGTTCAGCATGTAGTCGCCCGCGATCGCCTTGGCCGAGGGCTTGATCATCATGGCTACTTCCTGCTGGGCGCCCGGGGCCAACTGGTCGATCTTGCCGGGCTGGAACGTGACCTCCCAGCCGTCTGGCTTGCTGGAAGAGAGGCTGACGTTCTGCAGCGGCGCCGAGCCGCTGTTTGTGATGGTCACGTAGAAGGGGCTGGTCTGGCCGGCTGTAGCGTTGGTGTTGTACAGATCACCCCTGGTCGAAATGGTCATCTGGTAGTTGCCGGTAACCGTTACCTTCAGGTTCGCGGAGACCCTGTCCGAGGCCGAGGAGGCGGTTACGGTGATGGGGTAATCACCGGCTTGAACCGTAGCAGGTGCGGTTACGTTGATGTCGAGGCTCTGGCTGCTCCCCGACTTAACCTGCACGCTGGAGATCTGCGTATCCTGGTAGGACGGCTTGAAGATTACGTCCCAGCCATCGGGAGCCTTGTAGCTGAGCCCGTAGGTCTGGTCGGACTCGGAGTTGTTCTGCAGGTTGGCCTTGAAGCCGAACTGGCTGCCCGACTTGCCCGTTAGGGTCGGGTACTGCACTACCATGGCGCTCGATTGCGTGGTCTGGTCTTTGACGCCCACCAGTAGCTGCAGGGTGCTGTTGACGCCGTCGCCGGTGGCCGTCAAGACGAACTGGTTGTCGCCCTTTGCCGTGGCAGGGGCGGTTATCTGCAGGTCGACGCTTTCCGTCTTGCCCGCGTCCACCCACACCGAGCGGACGACGAAGCCGCGGTCCTTCAGGATGGGGGACCATCCGTCCGGGGACTTGGTCAGGGCGAGATTCACCGTCTTGGGGGAGTTGCTCTTGTTGTTCACGTCGATGGTGAACGTCGCTTGCTTTCCTCTGTCGACCATCACTCCAGGAACCGGGGTGGAAAGGTAGACGTCGGGAGTCTGAGCCGACGCGATGGTCGGCATGCTGGCTGCACCCGCGGAAAGCGCTAACATGGCTATCAGCGGGGTGAGCAACAGCTTGGACACGATCCTCTTCACTGTACAATACCTCCAGATTGTCTTTCCTGAGAATCAGAGCCCTCTATTGTGGCGGGCGTAAGGACGCCCAGTACCGCCGGCTGGAAACCGAACAAGGCCCAGAATAAGGTCTCAAGCGAACCACTGGCCTTGGGGAAGACCAAGCATCGGGCCGCTGTATGGACACCAAAGGGCTGGTGTCCCTGCTTTCCATGGAAAGGCAGCCGAAGTGGCTGCCCTCGCATCTACCTGCATCTATGCCGAAAATGATTGGATAACGGCGGGACTATATCACAGATAGCTTGGAATTGTGTTAAGAAAATGCTAAGCTCGTTTTGGACCTGCAATCACGGTGACGAGGTGGTCGGGATGGATCCACCGATCGACGGCGTCACGGATGGTCTCCCGCGTGACCCCATCGATCAGACCTGGATAGCGTTCCAGGTAGTCCAGCCCCAACTGGTAGAACTCGATGTCCAACATGGTTCGAGCGATGCCGTCGCTGCTCTCCAGGGCGATGGGGAGGCTGCCGATGAGGAAGCTCTTGCCGTCTTCGATTTCCTTCTCGTTGACCAGTTCGGTTCTCCACCGCTCGATCTCTCGACGCGCGGCATCGATCGCCTTGTGCACGTTGGCGGGGTTGATCCCCGCCCGAATCGCCCAGGGTGAAGGGCCCACGGCGGCCTGGAGATCGCTGGACACGTGGTAGGCGAGGCCCAGTTGGTCGCGAATGACCGCGCCAAGCCGCCAGATCGGAA
>JAJYNT010000123.1 GCA_021786215.1 Chloroflexota bacterium
CGCCAGGGCCCTGGCCACCGCGGCCAACTCCTCGCAGCTGTCGACGGCGATGATGCCGGCTTGCCGGAATGCCCCCGCGGCGACCCCGTAGCTGCCGCCGAAGAAGCCGGTATGGGACATGGATGCACGGGCCGCCCGCCGGGATCGGCCCGACTTGAACAGGACGATCGGCTTATCAGCTGCCACCCGTCGGGCCGCGGCCAGAAACTTCTGCCCCTCGGCCAGACCCTCGACGTAACAGGCGATCACGCGGGTGCCGGGATCATCGGTCAGGTAGCTCATGAGATCGGCCTCGTCCACGTCTATTCGGTTGCCATAACTGACGAACTTGCTTACCCCCACATCGGCCAGAGCCTCCGCCACGGCGGCGCCCACGGTGCCCGACTGGGACAGAATGGCGATGGGCCCCTTCTTCGGACGCACCATTCGCTCGTGGACCTGGAAGAGGGTGTCCAGCTTGCTCTCGCTATCGTACACCCCTATGCAGTTGCAGCCGACGATGCGGACGTCCTTCTCCCGTGCCAGCCGCTTGATGGTGGCCTCCAACTCCTCGCTCTCCCCGCCAAGCTCCTTGCCTCCACCAGAGTGGATCACCACGTTGTGAATGCCCTTGGCGGCGCATTCCCCGAGGATCTCCGGTACCATCGAGAGCCCCACCGCCACGGTCACGAGATCCACCGGCTCCGGGATCGCCGAGAGGCTGGGATAGCACTTCCGCCCCATGATCTCGGCCTTGGCCGGGTTCACCGGATAAACCCGGCCGCGATACTCATGGTTGGCCAGGCTATCCAGGACCGAGTTGCCCACCTTGCCCCAGGTGGACGACGCGCCCACAACAGCCACCGACCGGGGCGAGAAGAAGCTGGACAGATGGGCTGTATTGGGCTGGGCGGCGGGTGCTACCTTCCCCTCGGGTTGAAGCACGATCTTGGCATCCAACACCCTGTGTTGATCCCCCCACACGACAATCGGGTTGAGGTCCACCGACTCCAAACGATCACCCAGATCCACTCCCATCCGGCCGGCCTTCATCAACAGTTCCACCAGCAGATCCTGGGAGACCGGCTCCTGCCCTCGGTAGCCCTCCAGCAGGGGACGCCCCTTGATCTCCCGGATCATGGCGAGGGCATCCTCCTCGGTGATGGGAAGCGTCCGAAAGCTAACGTCGTGGAGCAATTCAGTGAAGACACCGCCCAGCCCGAACATCAGAACCGGCCCGAACTGCTGGTCGCGGGTGAGGCCAAGGATCACCTCCACCCCCTCCCGGACCATCTCCTCCACACTGACGCCCTCTATACGGGCTTCGGGGGCTTTCCGGAGTACGTTCTGCGTGATTCGGGTGAAAGCCGCTTTCACCTCTTCCTCAGAGCCGCAGCCCAACTCCACACCGCCGACGTCGGTCTTGTGCAGGATATCGGGGGATACGATCTTCAAGACCACAGGGAGGCCGAGGCTTGCACCCAGGGCAGCAGCTTCCTCAGCCGTGGTGGCGATCCCACCGCGGGGGGCAGTGAACCCATACTCCCGATACATTCGCTGCTCCTTTTTCTTCTGGAGAATCCCCCTCCCCCAATGGAGAGTCAACAAGGTGCCCGATGGAATGTTCATAGGACAAGGGCTCGTTCGTCCGGGGACCACGTCTCAGCCGCCGTCCCCTACGACTTGGTCGAACTGTCCATGTGCTCCTGGGCCAGGGTAACGTAGTGCTGGGCGGTGTGAGCCACCCGTGCCACGTCCTCTTCGGTCAACTCCCTCACAACCCTGGCCGGGACGCCTAGGGCCAGGCTGCGGGGCGGGATCGTCTTGTTCTCGCTCACAACCGCACTGGCCCCCACCATGCTCCCGGCGCCAATCACCGCCCCGGTAAGCACCACGGCGTTGATGGCCACCAGGGCCCCATCCTCCACGGTGCAGCCGTGGATCACCGCGTTGTGGCCGACCGACACTCCATCGCCAATCACCGTCGGCGCACCGGGTGCCACGTGGACAGTGCTGTTGTCCTGCAGGTTGCAGTCCCGACCGATGGTAATAGGAGCGACATCGCCCCGAACAACCGTGTTATACCATATGCTGCTGCCCGGACCGATGGTGACGTCGCCGATCACCATGGCACCCTCGGCGACGAAGACCCCCTCGGCTATCCTGGGCATAATGCCATTGTAGGGAATGATTGGCACTACAATTCTCCAATCCGCTCGGTGACCGCGCCCTCCATGGGAAAGCCACACCGAATTCGCACTCCTCGGTGTTGAAGCGAAACATCGGCATTCTATGTCCGGGGAGCGAAGCCGGTCAACGACCGGGGCAGTAACTCCTATAAATTCCCGACAGCCGATGATTGTGGATGTTAGGGCCAATGGGACTCACGCACGAGCCTGGATCTCCTGATTCAACTGCTCGTGCAGGCCTTCGGAAGACTCGGGGTAGGGTTGACCCGAGCGGGCGAGGCGATCGGTCACATCCAGGAGGATATCCAGCGTGCTGTCGGAAATCCCCATCGCCAATCTACGGCGCATTTCCAGGGTGTCGTGCAGGGCAGACCAGTTGTGGCGAGGGGTCTCCTCCCACATCAGATCGACGTCTTCCATCGATAGCTGAGTCAATGTGTGCCTCCAAGCGATCCGAGTCTAGCCCGTCAGGCTGCAGATTTCGGACCACTCACCCGCAGTCCCGCCATGGTTCAGGACGGTGGTAACAGTTGTAGCGTCGCCCCTTGTGGGCGACGTGGCTACCCGTCGGGGACAAGCCCCGACGCTACATGCGTCAACTGTTACCCTATCTACCCCTGGGTGTGAACCATGCCGCAGTCCCTTTCTAATGGGAGGGCGTCGGCGTGGGCGCCGCTGGCGGTAGTACCGGCGTCGGGGTAGCGGCAGCCGGGATGGGCGTCGCCGTGGGAGTAGTTCCTTCAGGCGTCGTTGTCGCGGGGGGAAGCCCCGGAGTCACCAACATCGGCACCGGGTAGGTTGGAGTCGGCAACGGCTTGGAGGCCGCGCCCGGGGTCTCGGTGCGGCGAACCACCTCGGGGGTTGCAGTAGGCGATGCCTCTCGATACGGCCTCGGCGTCGGCGTCCTGGTCGGGAGGGCGGCGTGCCGAACGGGAGGTTCGACGGCCGGCTTACGCGTAGGGGTTGGCGCCACCGGACGGTATATGGCCGATGTGGGCTCGGGAGCAACCGTCGGCGCCAACCTTCTAGTGGGTTCAGCCGTCGCGGTGGGCAACGACGCTGATGGCGACGGCGTCACCGCCGCGGCGGTGGTGGGCGTAGGGATCTTCGCGGCCTCAACGTGGCGAGTCGACGCTGCGAGCCCAAGGAAGCCCAGGCTGTACAGCCATGATGCGAAAAGAAAAAGGGCAAATGCGCTTCCCGCCGCAATCTTCTTGAGATCACTCAACTGATCGAACCAGAGCCAGAAGCCTCGAAATCTATCCACGAAACCGCCCTCAACCAGCTTTCTGCAACCGGCCATCGGCAGCCGGCAAGCGGCCGAACGCCGCATCCTACTGCTCTCTAGATCCTAGCCGTCCTAATGGCATGAATGTCAGGGACCGCGAGCAGCTGATCCACCAATTCCGGCCCCACTGGATCGTCCACACCGATCACCATGAGCGCCTCACCCTTGGGGGAGAGCCGCCCCACCGCCATGAAGGAGATGTTCACGTTGGCCTTCCCCAGAACCGTCCCCACGTGGCCGATCATGCCAGGCCTATCCCGATGGTAGCTGAACACCATGACCCCGCCGGCCAGCAGCACATCCACCCAGTACTGATCTACCCGCACCAGGTGGGGCTCACCCAGCACAGTCGTGCCCGCCACCAGGTGAGTGGAG
>JAJYNT010000317.1 GCA_021786215.1 Chloroflexota bacterium
CCCAATTCGTCAGGGTCTTCCACCTGTACCCTTTCAGCGTAGTGTCCAGAAGCGATCCGCCGAGAGGCAAGTGCCATACTCCGGACTGGCCGGGCGATGCGCCCCGAGACGAAGATGCTCACCACGATTGCGGTCATCGCCGCCGCGCCAGCAGCCCAGATGAGCGACACGCCGACCGCCTGGCGAAAGGCCTGAGCCGTCACTTCCCTCATGCCCGCGGTCATCCGCTCGCCCATCATGGAGCCCATCCCCTGCGCTTGCGGCCCCATGGCCTCCGTCATCAACTGGTCGAACAAGTTCGGGGCCGTCAGCCCCATCGCCAGGAGAAGGGTCACCACCCCTACCGCGACCACCAGCAGGTGGGCAGCCAGCATCTTCGACCGGACGCTAGTTCGAACTCCCCGCGGCATGGACTTACTCCTTGGGAGGCGCAAACCGGTAGCCAACGCCCCGCACCGTCTGGACGTAGCAGGGGCTGGCCGAATCTTCCTCCAGCTTCTTGCGGAGGTTCCCCACGTGGACGTCGACCACGTGGTCGTCGTAGTACTCGTCCCCCCAGACCCGCTCCAGCAGTTGTGATCGGGTGAAGACCTGTCCAGGGTGGGCCGCCATGGTAGCTAGCAGGGCAAACTCGCGAGCGGTCAGCCCTACAGGTTGGCCCTGCAAGGTCACCTCGTAGCGGGCAGCATCGATAATGAGTTCGCCGAAGCGCATGGGTGGAGGAGCTTCTTGGATTGCCGCCCCCGTGCGCGGCCGGCGCAGCATCGCCTTGACGCGGGCCACCAACTCCCGAGGGGAGAAGGGCTTGGTCAGGTAGTCGTCGGCGCCCACCGAGAGGCCGACGATCTTGTCGATCTCCTCCGACCTGGCCGTCAGCATCAGGACGTAGGCGTCGGAGAACTGTCGCAGCTGACGGCAGACCTCGATGCCATCGATGCCAGGGAGCATGACGTCGAGCACAACCAGATCGGGCTGTTTCGAGCGCGCCAGTTCGAGAGCCGTGGGGCCGTCTAGGGCGGTGAGCAACTCGAAGCCCTCCCGCCGGAGATATCCTTCCACCAACTCTACCAGCTTCTCCTCGTCGTCCACCACCAACACCGTTGTCAATTGGCCCTAGCCCTCTTCATGGATCGGATTGCAGTCCTTGCCGGCACCCCGGCGTTCTCAACCGGCCACAATAATTATACCGCCATCGACCTGATACCCCAGGTGAGCCGTCCACCGGGCAGTGCACCGGAACCTGCCAACAATAGCAGCACACCCACGACCAGGAGGATCAGCAGACCCCAACCCCAGGGGGTCCCCATCATGCCGGCCATCCCGCCCATCATGCCGCCGGTCATGCCACCTCCCACGAGGAACAGGTCGAGCGCTAGAAATACGACCACAAGCAGCAGCACCGTCATCAAGATGCTGCCGGGATCCGAACCGAAGACCACAGGATACCTCCTTCCAAACACAGGCGATGGGAGCCATGTGGCTCCCATCGCTGAGACTGTTCCTATTGCTGTTCTTCGCTCTGCATCTGGATGAAGGCGCCGTGCCAGTTGTGGTACCAGACCTGCCCGGTGTAAGCGTTTACCGAGAGCATGCCGGTGATCTTGCCATCCTTGAGGGTGTGCATGGTGTAGTAGCCGTAGAAGGAGTCCGGCTGCTGCTCCGTAGTGCTCCCCGGCTGGTTGGCGTCCAGCCACTGTTGGGCTATGGACTTCGCCTGGTCCACGCTCACCTTCTCCTGTCCGCCGGGAGCGCCGCCCCACCATCCGCCCATCATCTGCGCCATGGGGTTGTACTTGGTGTTCCACATCATGTTGGGGCCGTACTCGGGGAAGACGCTGCCGGTGGTCTTGTTTACCAGCACCTCCATGGCTCCCTTGCCGGTGTCCTTCTCCCCGATAATGGCGTAGAAGTTGTTCTGGAACTCCATCACCTCGTTGATTTTCAGGTTGGGATTTCCGATGGACGAGACGTAGTCTTGCACGGCCTGCTTGGCATCGTCTATGGAGATGCTCTTGCCATTCGCGGGGGGGTTCGATCCCCAGCCGCCCATCATCCCGCCCATCATCCCGCCCCAGCCGCCGCCGTAGCTGCCACCCATCATCCCGCCGGGTCCCCAACCGGAACCGTTGGGGCCGGCCTGCTGGGCCAGGGCCGTGCCGACGGTCCCAATGGCAAGGGCGGCCACTAGCAAAACGCCTCCCAGGATTCCTAAGGTCCGAACTTTCATCGTATAGCTCCCTATCCTGTCTTTCGCCCGCTACTGGGCTAGGTCCTGCTTAGCCTGCTGGTACTCTGCCGCGGTGAGCTCCCCATTGGCATACCGACGCTTCAGGATCTCCAAAGGTGTGTCCTGCACCGATTCCTGTCGGCCTGGGAACAACCGCGCGGCCCCCCACACCACCAGGAAAACGACGCCAACCCAGAATAGCACCGGAACCAACATCCACAGCCAGCCGAGTCCGCCCATCAGGCCCCAACCCCAACCACCATATCCCATCATCGTCGTTACCTCCTCGGGGTCAGTTCCCCTTCGTTCTGACGAGAGTATGCCAGACGAGTGTGAAGGCAATGTGTTGCGAAGATCAAGATTAGATCAAGACCGAAGGGTTCCGACGGGAGTCTATCATCTTGGCCCCGCCATCGCGGTAGTGCCCAGAACGAGGATGATCCCCAGGGTGGCGGCTCCAAGGGCAAGTTGCCAGATCCGTTCGAGACGCGCCGAGGCAAGTAGCTTGCGACCCTCAGCTGAGCTTTCACCCTCCACCAGCGCCGGCCGAGGCTGCCTGAGGGATTCCCACAACAGCAAGAAGATCGGCACAGCCACAAGGGCCATCACCAGCATGGTGGCGGTGTCGTCCCTCAAAAGGTATCCGAGCGTCGCCACAATCTCCCCGTTGAGGGGGATCACCTTGGCTTCGCCGAACGCATGGACGGCGCCGGCCAGGAGCTTGGCTGCGAGGAGCAGCAACACCACACCTGTGACCTTGAAGAAGCGACCGAGATTGATCTTGAGACTGCCGCGGATGAAGAGGGCCGCGAAGAGGCCGGCGAGCGCGAGGCCGATGATAGCCCCGATAAAGCCGAGCGGGTTTGCTTTCTCACCTGAGCCGACCGCAGCGAGGAACAGCACGGTTTCCACGCCTTCCCTGAAGACCATGAAGAAAGTGAAGAGCAGGAGACCGATGACCGAGACCCTGCCGGTCTCGGCGCCTCCCGTGATTGCGGAGAGCCTGGACTCCATCTCACCCTTGAGGCCGCGAGCGGTCCGCCACATCCACACGACCATGCTCGCCACGAACAGCCCCGCTACCCCCAACAACGTTCCCTCCAGGTACTCGTTGTCGGGATCGAAGTCGATGGCCCGGAAGAGCCAGGCAACGCCGATACTGGCGATGACGGCGAGGAGCAATCCGAGATAGACTGGCATCTTGAGTGAATCGCGTCCCGTCTTTGTCAGGTATGCTAGGATGATCCCTATTACCAGAGCGGCTTCTATGCCTTCGCGCAGGGTGATTACCAGGGGCTCAACCATGGGTTCCTCCTCTTCGATAGGACATTGTCTTCGGAGCCGAATGACTTGGCTAGCGAGGCCCAGGATTCCGCGTGGGAGCGGCGTGGAAGAGCCCGCGGGAAATCACGATGGTTATGACTAGCCAAATATTCGAAGTTAGACTATACTAACTCTAGCTCGCTGTCAACAGGGGGATCCGTGGCAACACCAACCATTGAGGAGTACCTCGAGGCCATCTACGTGTTGGAGACCGAGAGCCCTCCGGTCAAGAGTGCTCGCGTAGCGGAGTCGATAGGGGTATCCGCGCCGTCCATGCG
>JAJYNT010000216.1 GCA_021786215.1 Chloroflexota bacterium
CGACGGCCTCGATGGAGAAGTGCATCCCATACTTCACCCCCAGAGCGGCGCTGAGGATGGACAGCCAGATGAAGGAGAAGGTGGCCACCTCCTCCGACCAGCTGATGGGAGCCTTGACCACGTAGCGGAATACCACCTGAAGGATCACCGTGATCGACATCAGCACCAGCAGGGCACCGGCGACGATCTCCGGTGCGTTGATCAGGAGGGTTAGCGCCACGTTTCTCCGCCTGGGTGCGTAGCTCTGGGTTGCCATCGTACTACGCTTTCGTGGCCAGAATCTTGGTGATCAGCTCCTGCATCCCCTTGCCCTCGACGGTGGGGAACACCTTCTCCACGGCGATCTTCTTGAAGGGCTCTCGGTCGATCTCGTTGACCGTCATCCCCTTCTTCTTCAGCTCCTCCATCGCCGCGACTTCCTTCTCTTCGAAGACCTTCCGCTCCAGGTCGGTGGCTTCCTTGCCGAACTGGAGCGCCAGCTTCTGGATGTCGGCCGGCAGGCCGTCGAAGAAGGCCTTATTCATGACGAAGGGACGTCCCATCCCCTCGAGAGAGTGCTTGGTCAGGGTGTAGTACTTGCTGACCTCGAAGAACTTCATGTCCATGAGGGAGGTGGGGTCGTTCTCCGCGCCGTCCACCACGCCCTGCTGAAGGGCCGAGTAGAGTTCGTTGTAGGCCAGAGGGGTGGCGATGGCGCCCAGGGCGTTGAAGGTGGCGATGTGCACCTTGTTCTGCTGGACCCGGATCTTCTGGCCCTTCAGGCCGTCGAGGCTCTTCACCTGCTTCTTTCTGGTGAAGAGGTTGCGGGTGCCACCGCTGAAGAAGCCCAGAACCTTGTAGCCCGCGGCTTCCAGCTTCTCGGTGAGAAGCTTGCCTACCTCGCCCTCGGCCACGGCATAGCACTGCTTGTAGCTATCGAAAAGGTAGAGCAGCGACATGACGTCCCACTCGGGCACGAACTGGGACAATTCCACGCTGGCCACGGTCATCTGGATGGTGCCCAGCTTGACGCCTTCGGTGAGGTCACGGTTGCTGCCCAACTGCCCGTTGGGAAAGCTCTGCCACTCCACGGCCCCGTTGGTGGCATCCACCAGCTTCTTGCCGAAGTACTCGTAGCCCTGGTGGAATGGATAGTCGACGTTGGTGGGAACACCGCACTTGATCAGGAACTTCTTGCCGGACGCCACGGCCGAAGTTGAAGCCTTGGTAGCCTCTGCGGCTTTGACTCCCCCCGCCGCCTTCGTTGGGCTAGCGGGGGGTGCGGCTGGAGCCCCGCAGGCGGTCAGCGCGGTTCCCGCCATCGCGCCCGCCGCCAGTCTCAGGAAGGAACGCCTGTCCAAGATCCTCTTGGTTCTCTCTTCGCCCATCACCTGTACTCCCTTTCGGTCACTTGGATTGAGGTTCTGTCGTTGCACCAACCCATTTCGAGGAGTAATGCCGGCTGCACGGGGCAGCAGCGGGACCGGGCTCCCGTGCAGCCAAGGATCGTCCAGGCCGCAACCGCACCGCGATAGCTAACGGCGAGGTGTGCACTAGCGAGGAAAGCGGTTTCCATGGTTGGTGGCGCAATCATAGGGGCGATAGCCAACGTTGTCAATGGTGTTGATTTCTTTGGTTGACTGGCGATCACACGAACTTAAGGATGTGCGTGGCTACCGTGACCACCTCGCCGTGCTGATTGGTGACCGTCACCTGGGATAGCAGTTGCCCCTTCTCCGGGACCTTCTCGGCAACCCGGTACTCCACTGCGATGGTGTCTCCGATGAAGACGGGCTTCACGAAGCGGATACGGTCGTAACCGTAGGACACGCAGGGGTATGGAATGCCCTCGAGTATCTTCGTGGAAGCCGTAGACATGTAGCCTACCATCAGAACCCCATGGGCGATGCGACGGCCGTAGGGGGTGCGCTTCATGTACTCCTCGTCCACGTGGTTGGGGCTGAAGTCCCCGGTGATGCCGGCGAACTGGTACACGTCGGACTCCCCTACCGTCTTGCTGAACCGTACGGTTCGCCCTATCTCGATCGCTTCCGTGGCTTCCTTGGGGGTAGTCATGGCTCTCTTCTCCTTTCGATGGTCCCTTGCCGTCTTGGCGTTCAGAGGAAACCGGTTGCCTGGGACTGGGTTACATTGTGTTCCCCAAACAGGTGTGCCCGTCAAGTCCGGCCTACCTCTGAGGCTTCGTTCCCAAAGGGGGAATCCCGTAGCCGCCGGGGGGGGCTCTGCCGGCCACGACTCGGGCCGGCGGAGCGCGTGACGCGAGCGCAGCCTCGCGGGCACGGCCCCTACAGTTTCCCCGTCAAGGACGATGAGCTCGACCTCTGTGAGACTCGATTGACGGGTGACGTATCCCCTCTATCATGGCGCTGGTCTCCATGGAAACCGCTTTCCTCAGGGTGGCGATGGCGTTCCGGAGCTGTTCTGTCCGGCTTTCGGCCTCGCAGCCCCATCTCTCCATATCGGAGGCGCGATAACTTGGAATTCTTGCGATTGCAGGACGCCGAAGGTACCCACTTCCCAGCGGGCCGCTGGACCCGACTATTGGCGGGACAGGGCGCGCTGTCAGCTCGGAACTTCGTGATCGGCCACAGTACCCAGCTTCCAGGGGGAGGCATCCCCAGACACACTCACCACAACGAGGAGGTCTATCTCTGCCTTAGCGGTCGAGTGCAGATCGTTGTCGGCGAGGAGACCCAGGTCATGGAACCGATCAGCGCGGTCTACATCCCATCAAACGTACCTCACTCCTTGCGGAACCTGGCAGAGGGAGAGAGTGTGATCCTCTTCGTGTACTCACCGGCGGGCCTGGTGGATCACTGGCAAGAGGAGTTGGAGGGCAAGCTCAGGTAACACCCCGAGCTGGAAGTAACGGCTGAGCGCGGGGCCTGCCTCGACCCAGCCGAAAGATCAGGAGATTTGCCATGGCTTATCGCTTCGTTGACAAGACCATCGACGGCTTCAAGGTTGGCGACCGATACTCCTTCTCGAAGACCGTCACAGAGGCCGACGTGGTAGTCTTCGCAGGCATCTCCGGCGACATGTCGCCCCTGCACGTGAACGCCGAGTACGCCAAGACCACTCAGTACGGTGAGAGGATCGCCCACGGAATGCTGACGGCGTCGCTCACCTCTGCGGCCCTCGGCCGGATGCTGTCCCCGGGTTTCATCCTCGAGTCCTGCCAGTTCCAGTTCGCAGTCCCGGTCCGACTCGGAGACACCATCGTCGCGACCGCAGAGGTGTTGGAGAGGGATCTACACCACGCGCGGCTGAAGCTGCGCGTGGTGTGCACCAATCAGAGGGACGAGGTCGTGTTGGAGGGGACCGCAGTGCAGGCAGTTGTGGGCAGGAAGCGCGAAGGTTAATCCCCTGGAGGAGTGAATGGCGAAACCAATACTGAGCGCCGACGATGCCGTCGCGCTGCTCAAAGACGGTGATACCTTGGCGATCGATGGCTCGGGGGGTGGGCTGGTCGAGCCCGACGCCTTGATCGCCGCGCTGCACAGGCGCTTCAAGCAGACGGGGCACCCTCGCGATCTGACGGTGATTCACGCGACCGGCATCGGGGATCGAGGGAGCCGAGGGATCTCTCTCCTGGCTTTGGAGGGTCTCTGCCGTCGCGTCATTGGGGGTCACTGGGGCCAAGCCCCGGAGATGGCCAAGCTGGCCGCGGAGAACAAGGTAGAAGCCTACAATTTCCCCCAGGGCGTCCTGAACCAGCTCTACCGGGAGATAGCCGCGGGCAGACCGGGCGTCATCACGCACGTGGGGCTTGGCACCTTCGTGGACCCGCGGATGGAGGGCGGCAAACTCAACGACATCACCA
>JAJYNT010000076.1 GCA_021786215.1 Chloroflexota bacterium
ACCCTGATCGGTACTATGATGCCACAAGGTCATAATGTCATATCCACCAGGAGGCTCTCACTATGGGCAATCCTTCGAACATTCCCAGGGAACAGTTGGGGAAGGGAACCAACGCCAAGGTCATCATCTACCCCTCGCTCGATGATCTCCATGAGGCCCTGGAGCACCATTTGACCAACCTCATCACCTCTCGGGCGCGAGAGGGGAGATCCGCCGTCGTGGTGTTCCCGGTGGGCCCCATCCAGTTCCGCCGGCTGGCCCACTCGCTGAACTCCAACGGCGTGAGCTGCGCCAACCTCTACGTCTTCACCATGGACGAGTACTGCGACGCGCAGGGGCGCATGATCCCGGAGGATCACCCCCTGAGCCTGCGGGGCTTCTTTCGCCGGGAGTTCCTGGAAGTGCTGGATCCCGACAAGAGGCTGCCGGAGGGACACTGGATGGGCCCCGATCCGGACAACCTGGATGGTTACGTCCGCCGGATCGCCGAGGTGGGCGGCATCGACGTGGTGTACAGCGGCTTCGGGATCAACGGCCACTGGGCCTTCAACGACCCACCGGAACCCGGCCAGGAGATGAGTCTGGAGCAGTTCCAGAATCTCAGCGCACGGGTGGTGACGCTCAGCCGTGAGACCATTGCCCAAATGGCCATGGGGGGCACCGGTGGCGATCTGTTGGGCATACCACCGAAGGCTGTGACCATCGGCCCGAGGGAGTTGCTGTCGGCCCGTGAGATCTACTGCACGGGCATTCGGAGCTGGCATTCGGCGGTGTTCCGCCGCGCCCTGCACGGCCCCATCACGCCGGCCTTCCCGGCCTCGCTGATCCAACTCCACACCAACCTGACGGTGACCATGACGGAGATGGTGGCGGAGCTACCCGAGCTGTTGGTGCTTCAAAGATTGTAGACTCACTTGGGGGTGCGGCGGAAGCGCCGCACTCCAAGTCCACGACAGGAGGTCTTTCATGGCACGCACCCTTTGGGAACTGCGGGCAATGGCGCCCCAGGAGGTGGAGCGGGAGGCTGGGACCCAGCTGGTGGTCGCCAGAGACCTGGCCAGCCTATATCGTCATTTCGCCGAGGCCATTGCCGGCGAGATCGCGGCCAACAACGCCGCCGGCAGTCCCACTCGCCTGATCCTCCCCCTCGGACCCCGGGGGCAGTTTCCCCTGCTGGTCGAGATCTGCAACCGTCAGCGGATCAGCTGGGCCAACGCCCACATCTTCTTCATGGACGAGTATCTGGACTGGCAGGGCCGGCTCCTGCCGGTGGACCACCCCCTCAGCTTCGAGGGCCACGCTCGGCAGCATCTCTTCGATCGGCTCGATCCCGAACTGAAGCTGCCCGAGGCGCAGCTCCACTTCCCCAACCCCGTCCGGCTGGAGCAGCTTCTTGAGGAGATGGATCGGGTCGGCGGCATCGACACTTGCTACGCTGGCATCGGCATCCACGGCCACATCGCCTTCAACGAGCCCCCAATTGACGGCCTGTGGAGGGTGACGCCCGAGGAGCTCAAAGCCTCCATGCCGAGGGTAGTTCACCTGAACCCGGAGACGGTCGCCATGGGAGTCGCTCGTTGGACCGACGGCGATTTTGGCAGTTTCCCGCCCATGGCCGTGACCCTGGGGATGAAGCAGCTGCTGGGAGGCCGCCGGCTCCGCCTCTATTGCGACGGGGGCATCTGGCAGCGGACAGCCTTGAGGGCCGCCCTTTTCCTGGAGCCAACGGTGGAGTACCCGGTCAGCCTGATCCGGGACCATCCCGACTGGCAGATCATCGCCGATCCGGTTACCGTGGGCTACCCGCCCGACGAGACCCCCGCGGCATCAACCCGGTTGTGACGAAGTGCTGGGTGCAGAGTGCTAACGGCTGAGAAGATCGCTCTAGCGCCCAGCACTCCTGCAGAAGCTGGCGCGGAAAGGTGACATCGTGATCATCGACGCCCACCATCACCTGCTTAACCTGAAGGACTACCTGCCCAGGTTGCTTGAGGAGAGTGCCCGGCTCGGCATCGACCGGGTCTGCGTCTCGGCCCTTTCGGACTTCCCTCTTCTCTTCTCCGACGGCACCGATCTGCCGGGGACGGTCTCCAACGATGACGTGCAGCGGGCCTTCGAGCAACATCCGGATAGGATCGTCGGCTTCGGATACTTCCGGCTGGGTCGGGACGACCCCGGCCTGGTGGACCAACTGCACGCCCGTGGCTTCAAGGCCATCAAGGTGACCCGTCCCACGGCCAACTACGACGACCCTTCCTACCATCCGGTCTACGAGCGGGCCGAGCGGTTGGGGATGCCGATCCTCTTCCACACCGGCATGCTGGTCCGCACCGCGGACGATGCCAGGTACGGCGCCTCCTCGGCCCGGATGCGCCCCGTCTTCCTGGACACGGTGGCCCGGGCCTTCCCCGGCCTCAACCTGATAGCGGCCCACCTTGGGGTGCCCTGGCACGTGGAGGCCGCCGAGGTGGCCCGATTCAATCCCAACGTCTACCTGGATCTAACCGGGGCCAAGGGAGGATGGCGCTCCCGGAAGTCCATATCTTTCTATGATGAGCTCTTCTTCTGGCCACGGGCCTACGAAAAAATCGTATTCGGCACCGACGTCCACTGGTCGGAGATGGAGTGGGTCCTCTGGGACCAGCGGCGGATCTTCGACGACCTCCACCTGGACCAGGAGACCCAGGGGAAGATCTTCGGCGGCACCATGGCGAAACTGCTGGGGCTAGAGACAGAATAGTCGGGAAGGGACTCATACTGCGGAGGCACGGAGGCCACCGAGTTCTGTATTTGCCGCCGGATACCACAGGTACCAGAAGGTATCCTGAGTCCCAGCTACATTCCCTGTAGAAGGATCGGGCCGAGGATCGCGATCACGCTATCGCAAGACATGGTTCCCACCTAATCGCACACAGCTGAAGCGTTTGCCTATTCGCCCACCAGTCTCAGGATGGTATTGGCCAGCAGGTCGGCCTCCTCCGCCGGACTCAGGCCGGCCACTCGCAGCTTGACCAACTCCATGCGAGGATGGATGGCCGGGGCATCGGAGCCCCAGACGACCCGGCCGCTGCCGATGCGCCGCACGGCTTCCCGAATCTTGTCGTGAAAAGGCATTCCCGTGGTACCCAGGATCAGGTTTGGCACCCTCTCGGCCAGGGCGATGGCGTCGTCCACCCATCCCAGCTGCATTCCCATGTGATCCATGATCACCGGCACTTGAGGCCAACCTTCGGCTAGGCCGGCTACCTGCCAGGGGAGGCTCTGCATGCTGTGGCCGGAATGGAGCAGCACGGGGACTCCCTCCTCCTCCGCGACTCTCATGATTGGATCTAACAGCGGACGATTGGGAAAGAAGGCGTGGAGGAGAGGGTGCAGCTTGATTCCCCGAAAGCCCCTCTCTCGGATCAGTCGTCGAGCCTCCAGGGCCGCCATTTCTCCCAGATGCGGGTTGATCCAGGCAAAGGGGATGACGACGGGACCCAGTTCCTCGGCCAGCTGGGCCAACCCCTCGTTGTCGGGGGCGTTGCCGAAGGTAGGAAAGGCCACGACCCGATCGATCCCCTCGACAGCCTCCAGGGCCAGGACCTCTCTAGGGTCGGGATGCCGAACGCCGTGCGGTGTGGTCCCTCCTCCAGGGCAAAGGTGAACGTGGCAATCGACAACGGTCACTTCTCAAGCCTCCAGATAAGCGCGAGCCGTCGCGGCATAGGCCAGGGCGGCCGTCTCGACATCGGTGATCTCGATGAACTCGTCCGGGGCGTGGAGGCGGTTGCGCACCAGGTCGCCGGGCCCCAGGATCGCGGTGGGGATGCCGACCCCTCCC
>JAJYNT010000065.1 GCA_021786215.1 Chloroflexota bacterium
CACTAGCGTTGGTCGCATCGTGAAAGCCACGAGGAGATGCTTCGCTGACGCTCAGCATGACATGGTAGACGTTTCCGCAATATACCGTACACTATCAGCTAATGGCTCGTCCCTCGTTGGCACACCTATTGCGGCACGCACGTTGAACAAGCTCTGCCGGGGAGATGTGGTCTATGAGTTGGAAAGCCATCCTATGGGTCAGTGCGGCTTTGCTTGGAGCGTTGGGAATCGCGGCTGCCTTCTCTCCGCCGGTGCGCGCCGGCCTGCGGTGGGCTCTCCGATCGATGGTTCGACAGCCATCCGATGACGCCGGATGGCAACAGGACTGACCCTACCTCTCGGGTTGTGAAGGGACTGACTCATGGCAAAGGCCAGATTCGGCAGCGGAACGCCCATAGAAAAGATAGGAGTCTCTGCCTACAAGATACCTACCGACTTCCCCGAGTCCGATGGGACCTACGAATGGGGTGAGACCACAATCGTCATCGCCGAGGCCATGGCTGGAGGCAACACAGGTCTTGGCTACTCATACGCCGATACCGCCACGGCGAAGCTGATCGAGAGCGATCTGGAAGAGAGGGTCAAGGGTCACGACGCCATGGACGTTCAGGGCGCCTGGAGCGCCATGGTTCACTCCATTCGGAACCTGGGCCGGCCCGGCATCGCCTCTATGGCGATCTCGGCAGTCGACGTGGCACTATGGGATCTGAAGGCACGACTACTCGATCTGCCCCTGGCGAAGCTGCTGGGTATGGTGAAAGACGCCATCCCAATTTACGGAAGTGGCGGTTTCACCTCCTACTCAGACCAACAGTTGGTAGAACAGCTGGGCGGCTGGGTGGCCCAGGGGATCCCCCGGGTGAAGATGAAGATCGGCCGGGACGTGGCGGAGGATCGTCGCCGGGTGCACGTGGCCCGGGACGCCATCGGGCCCGATGCCCAGCTGTTCGTCGACGCCAACGGCGGCTACAGTCGGAAGCAGGCTCTGGACCAGGCTGAGTTCTTCGCTCAGTTCGGCGTAACCTGGTTCGAGGAACCGGTCTCCTCCGATGACCTGGAGGGCCTCCATCTGATACGAGATCGTGCTCCAGCAGGCATGGACATCGCCGCCGGGGAGTATGGCTACGATCAGTTCTACTTTCGAAGGATGCTGGAGGCCCAGGCAGTGGACGTCCTACAGGCCGACGCTACCCGGTGCGCCGGGATCACCGGCTGGCTGAGGGCGGGAACGCTGTGCGAAGCCCATTGCCTCCCCTTCTCGGCCCACACTGCCCCATCGATTCACCTCCACCCCTGCTGTGCCGTGAACGCCCCGTGCAACCTGGAGTACTTCCACGACCATGTCAGGATTGAGCGGATGCTCTTCGACGGGGTGGTTTCTCCCGTCAACGGCGCCCTACATCCGGACCTATCCCGGCCCGGCCTCGGGCTCGAGCTAAAGCGCCCCGAAGCTGCCCGCTTCGCCGTGTAAGAAAGTTCCACTCCTTCACAATACTCGGGCCGATGGGGAGATCGCCGAGTTGGAGAAGAGACAGGTAGAGGCGATCCGCGGGCGAGTCCCCATGCCGGAACTGAGCCCGATCCCATCCCAGCTGTCCTCTCGATCCCGAGCCCGCCTCATGTGGTCTTCTGTGGCACAGACTGTGCGCTCGTTCTCCCTCCTGCGGGCCGACGCTGGGAAAAAAGATCCCAGATGCCGAACTCAATAGTGCGGCAGAGAGTGATCGTAGCGGTGCCTAGACGTCGTTCCCCGTGGAGAGACCAGGGCTCCAGTGCCCGGGCAAATCGCAAGAAACAGCATCTCAGGGCTGGGCAAGTCGCGGCCCTCAGACGTGCTAGAGGAGAGAGGAAAGATGGCACAGCCACATCACGAACGTGAAGAAGAGGAGCGACGGAGGGAAAGCCCGCCCGTGAGACCCGTCGAATCGGGGCGAGGCGAGCCTCTCGAGCGCATGGAGGATCGATGGACACCGGCAGGCCCTATTCCCGCTGAGGCGCCCGCGGAAACGGTGGAACAGTTGGAGATCCAGTCCCAGGCCACAGTCGGGGATCCGGTGCCCCTGGGGTTGGCAAGCTTCGCCGCCGCCACCTTCACCGTCAGCGCGGTCAACGCGGGCTGGTTCGGAAACCCCGTGGTCGGTCTGGTCGCCGCGGTGCCGATACTGCTGATCTTCGGCGGGATCTCCCAGTACATCGCGGCCATGTGGGCCTTCCGGAAGGGCAACACCTTCGCGGCGACGGCCTTCGGGGCCTTCGGGGCCTTCAACACCCTGTTCGCCTTCATCATACTGTTGATTGCTTCGGGCACCATCCCGCTTGGCACAGTACCGGGCGACTACACGGTCGCAACCACGCTTGCAATGTTCGCTCTGATCGCGGGCTACCTGGCTTTCGCGGCCACCGGCGTGAGCACCGTGCTGGTAGCCGTGTTGGGTTTCCTTGCCGCGACCTACGCCCTGCTGACCGCGGGGTTTTTCATCGGTCCGCCCAACATGGCCATCGTAGCTGGCGGGTACTGTGGCATCGTATCGTCGCTGCTGGCCTTCTACGCCTCGGCGGCGATCGTGATAAATAGTGCTACAAGGCACGAGATCGTGCCGTACTAGTCGCCGAGATGAAGCCCATGGCACGGAGAATGCGTCAACCTCGGCCTTGACAATGTTCTCGAGGGGAATTCCCCCGGGGGTTATGTCGAGACAGGACGTTGGCCCGGCCGGGCCGATCCCGGGCCAACGTCCAGTTGAAGGGCCGGAGCGGGGTGTTCCGGTCGGGTCACCAACTTGCAGTCGAAGGGCCGGGTGGTCGAGCCGGACCGATGGACTCAACCGGGCGTGGATGCCCGACCCGCGGCTGCCGAAAAGGAGATTTGGGGAAATGGCAACGCAACGACGGCCAGAAAGAGAGCGGACGGAAACGCCACTGAATCCCCATGAGGAGCACTGGACAGTCTCCGGGCCCATCAGGCCCGTCGCTCCAGAGGAGCGCATCCAGGAACTCGAGTTGAACGCGCACGCCACCGTCGCTGACGCTGCGCCGCTGGGGCTGGCAGCCTTCGCGGCTACCACCTTCGTCCTCGGCGCTACCGCAGCGGGGTGGGGTGAAATCACCTCGGTAGGTCCAGGCATATCGCCGATAGGTTTCATAGCCGCCGTGCCCACGCTGATCATCTTCGGCGGCATCGCCCAGTTCGTCGCCGCGATGTGGGCCTTCCGGAAGGGCAGCACCTTCTGGGCGACCTTCCTGGGCGTCTTCGGCTCTCTCTACGCGACGGTGGGGTTGGGCGTCCTCATCGGCGCTAGCGCAATCGCTACCGCCGGAGGCATTCCGTTCGGCGTCATCAGCCCGAGTGTGGCTGGTGGAGTTTCGATAGCGATGTTCGCCTTCATCGCCGGTTACCTCACCTGGGCAGCGATGGGCGAGAGTTCGGTGATGGTCTGGGTGTCAGCCTTCCTGACAGCATCCCTCGCCCTGCTGTCGGCGGCATTCTTCATCGGCGGAGGTGGCTTCGTCGTCTTCTGGGCCGCGGGCTACGCGGCTATCGCATCCGCGCTGGGCGCTTTCTACGCCTCGGCCGCAATCGTCATCAACAGCACTATGCAGAGGGAAGTGCTGCCGTACTAACGGACCCTATAATAGGTCCCAATCACCAGAGGGGGCGGGTCGTACGATCCGCCCCCTCTGGTTGCACCCCTGCTACTGAGATAGTGGAAAGAAGAGATAACCTTGGGGACACCCCAAACCCCGCCAGGCGCTGCGCCCTGGACCCGCTCTCTGGGGACACCCCAAACCCTGGCAGAAGGGGCCTGCGGCCC